>NZ_JBDGBK010000039.1:0-28308 GCF_040910045.1 Enterococcus sp. RTP21361st1_A6_RTP21361_211029
ATAAGAAAACCCGAAAAGAAGGCACTCTCTTCGGGTTTTCGGTCTGTACTGAAATCAAGGTATTATTGGGAATCCCAACTTAAATCATAGATACCGTAAGGGATTTTATTCTTTATTTAAAACTTTGCAACAGAACCAATGAATCGATGCATAGTTCCGACGAATAAAGGCTGCAATTTGATTAACTAGCTCGCTTTGTTTTCCCAAACTTTCTGCCGGTTCATCAGAAAGCCCCCTGAAGTTCTTGATCCGCTGAATAAAAATAAAAAGTTCGATTAATTTTGTTTCGACCATTACCTGGTAATTGTATTCTTTGTGGATCACTTCATCTGCGATTTTCGCTAAGAGCGTTTGTACGTAAGAGCGATCCGCTGGCGGAATCTGAATGATACCATGATGTTTTAAAAAAAAGGTCTCCAGATCTATTCCCATGGATTGAGCGATTCTTGGAAATTTGCTGGCTTCATAGAGAACGAGTACACGATCATGATAAATATACTTTCCTGAGAATGTATTGTGGACACAGTCGGGGTGAATCATAACCAATGTACCAGGTTGGATTTTATAGGTTTTTTCTCCAATCAAAAAATAGCGGTTCCCTTCTATAAAATATTGGATTTCGCATTCAGAATGCCAATGCTTCACCATATTGTAGATACTATCTCGTCGTGAGCGATCAATCGTCAATCCGTTCATCATCCCACTATAAACAATCGTCTTCATACTCTCCACTCCTTTCTTTGTTTTCTATTTTACCTAAAAAATAGGAAACTCCATAGGGGGGACGGAACCAAAATCTGCTTGGATTCTTTGACAGAGGTAAACAGAATGATTCTAAAAGACCATTCAAAAATAAATCTATCTTCAGCGATTTTTATTACGAACAAACCAGCAAAAAAGCATTACCCGATATCACGAATGTGTATCGGGTAATGCTGATTGATTTTCTTTTGAGTTGCATGAAATCAGGTGTCTCACTATTTCACGATCAATTTTTGACCAACATAAATGATATTATTGGACAAGCGATTCCATGAAGTGATTTGGTCAATACTACTACCATACTTTTGCGCAAGAGACCACAGACTGTCCCCAGATTTAACGGTATGATATTTAGTCGAAGAACTATTATTGGCAGAACTATTACTTGAAGAAGCATTTGTCGCGGTCTTCGTAAGATAGGCACCACTGACCCAGCCTTTGCCAGAAACATAGTACCATTTGTTATTCCCATTAACACTAGTACCATTTTTGACGGCTGTTGCTGTCACGGTACTGCCTTGGCTCAATGAACCAACGATGCTGCCACTTGTCGATGCTGTAGAACGAATATTCAATGTCGCGGTCGTTTTCATCTTTTGATTGATCGAATCACCTGTATTCGATGTATTCGACGATGAGCTAGAGTCACTCGTTAAATACGCGCCGCTGACCCAGCCTTTGCCAGAAACATAGTACCATTTCGTATTGCCATTGACACTAGTACCATTTTTGACGGCTGTTACTGTTACGGTGCTGCCTTGGCTCAATGAGCCAACGATGCTGCCATTTGTCGATGCTGTAGAACGAATATTCAATGTCGCAGTCGTCTTCATCTTTTGGTTGATTCCAGTATTGGCAGTATTATCATTTGTATTGCCTGATGTTGAACCAGAATTTACTTCTGTTAAATACGCGCCGCTGACCCAGCCTTTGCCAGAAACATAGTACCATTTCGTATTACCATTGACGCTCGTTCCTGTTTTGACTGCCGTTGCTGTCACAGTGCTGCCTTGACTCAATGAGCCAACGATGCTGCCACTCGTCGATGCTGTAGAACGAATATTCAATGTCGCAGTCGTCTTCATCTTTTGGTTGATTCCAGTATTGACAGTATTATCATTTGCATTGCCTGATGTTGAACCAGAATTTACTTCTGTTAAATACGCACCACTGACCCAGCCTTTGCCAGAAACTTTATACCAATTTGTATTGCCATTGACGCTCGTTCCTGTTTTGACCGCAACTGCCGTAAAGGTTGTATTCGCAGTAAGTGAGCCGGTAACTGCTGCTGTAGTAGACGCATCTGAACGGATATTCATAGATGCAGTCGTTTTCATTTGCTTTTGAATCGCGTTTTCTCCTACAGGGGTCTCAACATTATTCATGTCACCGTTCCCAGCGGAACTGCCGCTATCGTATTGAGTTAAGTTATACGTTGCAATAAGATTGTTCAATTTGCTGGCATAGGAAGTATCAGTCGCATAGCGTCCTTGCAGCCATGCCGTTGCTTCTGTATATGATCTCGTATTGCTCTTCCAAGCACCGCTGTAATAATAGCTACCGGCAGCAAAACTGGTATTTCGTAAGACATACGCATTATCTTGGAAAGATTCTCTTAAAGATGGATATTTGCGGAACTTCGCTATAATTTGATAATAATTGCCCGAACCATTATCTTCCAATGTTGCCATTTCGACATACTGCCCATTATAACTTCCTTTGATTCCAAACATATTGTTCGCTTGGGTCGTCAAAGTCGAAGTACCCCAGCCGGATTCTAGGATAGCTTGTGCAATCATCACTGATGCATAGAGATCATTAGCGGCAGCTACTTCTGTTGCATAACCACTTGCTTTCGCAATAAATCCACTCGTATCAGCACGTGCTGAGAAGATCGAGGTTCTTGCTAACGCAGGTGCAGCAACAATTGGCGTCTCAACGACCGCTGTATCTTCCGTGATAGTTTCCTGTGGCGTTGCCGTTTCCTCTGTCGAAATCGTCTCGTCAGCACTGCTTTGAATGCTGTCTCCAGTTGAATCAGTGGAGCTATTTCCTCCAGATACTTGATTTTCTGTGATCTCTGCTTGGTTTTTTGCATCATCTGAAGTCGCTGTTTCTGCAGCTAAAACCAAATTTGGTGCAATCGTTGAACCGGCTACCACAGTTGTAGCCATCGTCAACCCTTTTTTTGCTAATAATGAACGCTTCAATCGTTTTTCTAAACGGCGTCTTTCTTTACGAATCGTCATTTCATGCCTCCCAACAAACATAGTCTCTTTATTTTAACATTTTTTTAATAAAGGTACAAAAGGGGGTTTTTTCTTACCCTGTTTTCTCTTCAAAACCTGATCATTTATCTAGAGATTCAATAAAGGCCTTACGCCCTATGGTGTTAAAAACTGAAATAGTAGTAAATAGACAGAAACACCCAACATGAATCGGCATCTCTGTCTATTTTACTTATAATTAAACTATCTCCATCGGTACATGTTCTCTTCTTGCTTCTGTTAATGTTAAGTTGAAAAAATAGCGCACGACTCAATGATAAAAATCAAAGCGGCCTTTTGCTAACACTTCTTTAACCCCACCAGTTAGGAACAGGGAGCGGTCCATGATGGCTTTTTTGACAAATGATGCTGGATAACCTTTTACAGGCATTTTACCCACCAAACCAAAGGCATGCGTGTTCCCAATAGAGGCTACAGATCCTAAAGATTCAAAATGAAAGTCTTCCGTTTTTTCACCTTTAATCAAGTGTAGACAGTTTTTGGCAGCTTGATACCCCATTTTCAAAGCAATCTGTGCTGTCGTTGGATAAGGGCGATTTGTTGCAGGATCCATCACAGCTGAAACATCCCCTACTACAAAAACATTACTGTGCTCTGGATCACTTAAATCTTGGTTGACCATCACACGTCCACGGCGAGCCGCATAATTTGAATCTGCCATGACATGGCTTCCACTGACACCTGTTGTCCAAATGATCGTTTTAGCAGACAATTCTTCTGTAGCACCCGTTTCAGCATCCGTTTGATAAACAACTACTCCAGGCTTGATTTCTTTGATTGGTTTTCCTGTTAGAAATTCAACACCCCATTTTACCAAGTTATTGATTCCATAGGCAGACAGATTTTCATCAAACATCGGTAATAATCGCGTAACTGCTTCTACACAAAAGAGTTTGATTTCTTCTGATTGGACACCTGCGATCTCAGCAAATTCCTTCCGATTTTCCACTAAAGAACCTAAGAGTTCTACTCCAGTGAATCCCGCCCCACATACGACGATTTTCAATAAATCTGGATCTTGTGTTTTTTTGTATTCTTTCATTTGTTTCAATAAATGATGATAAATAGTTTCTGCTGAATCAACATCTACCATTTCCAATGCGTTTTCATTAACACCTGGGATCCCAAATGACTCAGATTCAAATCCTAATGCTACGATCAAATAATCATAGGAAAGAGATGTTTGATCCGTAAACATGATCCGTTGACTTTGACGGTCAATCGTTGCAACTTCATTTTGTAGGAAAGTTGTTTTTTGTGGTCGTACCACATCAGCGATATCGTAACTAATTCGCTCTCTTGGCTGCGTTCCAGCAGCCACTTCATGCAAATCTGTCGCTTCATAATGGTAGTCATTCTTATCTACTAATGTAATATGAAAATCACCTTTTGATCCTTGTAATACATGCAATGCTCGCAACCCTGCGTAGCCTGCTCCTAAAATGACAACTTCCTTCATTTCCTATTACTTCCTTTCTTCCTTCAAAAAATTATAAAATCAAACCGATCGCAAAACTAATGACCTGCGCACATGCTCCGACCGCAAGGATCTTTACAGCGCAGACAAAGGTTTCGCGTTTGATTTGTTTATGCATAAATAGTTTTGTCTGTTTCCAGACAAATGGTAAGACGAGAAACGTCAACAACATCGTCCATGGTGCTAAATGCAGAACCACTGCTGTCAAGATCGCTACAAATGCAATAATGTTCAAAAGAACAAATAGCCGTAATCCTTGACTCTTTCCTAAATAATGCACCAATGTATAACGATTGTTGTTTTCATCTTCCTCCAAATCACAAATGTTGTTGGCCAGCATCAAGTTAGCGATCCACAGTGTATTGGGTAGTGCGATTAGAAATATTCCACCCAAGGTCGCGCTATTCCATTGAAAGGTTTCATAAGTATTCAAATATACACAAATCAACGAAATCATGAAGCCCATCGTAAATCCTGAAAAAAACTCACCTAGCGGTAAACTCGATAAAGGCCGCGGACCTGATGAGTAAAAGATACCAATCAAGTAACAATAAAGTCCCATCCAAAACAAGGGCCAACCGACGAAATAGGCCAATACGATACCCATCACCGCCGAAACGACGATCATACCGATCATTAAGCGAAAAACGAATGGAAGCGAGAGCTGCTCGCGTCCGATAATATTTGTTTTTTCTTTGTAATCATGAACTTCTGTTGCGTGATGGTAATCGTTATAATTATCTAAAATATCTACTGCCATGTTGAAGATCAGCATAGCAATAAAGTATAACACCACATAACCTAAATGAATTGAGCCGTAGTTATACCAGCTGTAACAAATTCCGATAAAAAATGGGAGGACACTGGCTGTTTTCGCTTTAAATTCCACAAGCTCCAGAAATACTGGGAGTGTCAAATACTCATCTCCTTTTGATAAATGCACTTAACTAGTCAATAGACTCCCTTTAAGTTAGAATAAGGGCTGAATGACTGGTAGAAAGGGTTTTAATATGTTGAATTTTTGGATCGATTATCCTTCGATCGAGCAAAGACTAAAAACTGTCTGTTCGATCATTGAAGAACGCGTAACTGTTCGTAACAAAGAAATACAAGATGTATTAGTTGATTTTACTTATTCTGGAGGAAAAATGCTGCGTCCAGCATTATTTTTCTTATTCGCTGATCTAGGCGAACCCATTGATGAAAGAAATGATCAATTAACCAAAATTGCTGCTTCATTAGAAATCTTACATATGGCAACCTTGATTCACGATGACATCATTGATGATTCGCCGTTGCGTCGCGGACGCATCACTGTCCAAGCAAAATATGGCAAAGATATCGCTGTTTACACAGGTGACCTGCTCTTCACCCAATTCTTTGAGTTATTGATCGAGAGCATGAATGGCTCTCATTTTTTGGCTACAAATGCCCAAGCAATGAAACGCCTTTTGCTGGGAGAATTAGATCAAATGCACACACGCTACAATATAGATGAATCAATTGCTGATTACTTACAAAGCATCAATGGTAAAACTGCCGAATTATTCTGGCTGGCCTGCATCGAAGGTGCTCATTTTGGCGGTCTCGACTTAGAAAACCAAGAACGGGCTGGTGAGATCGGACGAAACATCGGCATCGCTTTTCAAGTTTTTGATGATATTTTGGACTATACAGCAGATTCTGGAACGTTGAAAAAACCCGTTCTTGAAGACTTGGCACAAGGTGTCTATACATTACCTCTGCTCTTTGCTAAAGAACAAAATCCTGCCGCATTTGAGAGCTATCTGTCCAAAAAAAGCGAGTTGACCACCGAGGAGGCCACAGAGGTTGCTGAATTAGTGCGCCGTTATCATGGCGTCGAAAAAGCCACCGATTTTGCTGTTTCTTATACCGAAAAAGCACTAGCCGACATCGAACTGCTGCCGAACACCCCTAGCAAAGAAAAAATTCGCGAGCTAACGCAACTGCTTTTGCAACGAAATTATTGATCATTCTTTATTCTATCCTCCGCAACTGAAAGCTATTCTGAAAATAAACGAACCAATCGGGTAAACAGTGAAGTGTTTTGAGGAGCGAATGCTCCTCAAAAACTAAGCCGACATTCATGTCGATCACTAGCCGATTTTTTTGTTGTCTTGGCAAAGGTCCCAGTTTGATTACAGTCGCCCTTGATCAATAGCTAATAACTGTTGAAAGTGTTGGTTTTCGACAGCTAACTCAGCAGGCGTACCGCTCATCGTTAATTCTCCATCCTCAATAAAAATGACCTGATCCATCAGTGAGATTCCTTGCAGGTGGTGGGTGATCCAAATAATCGTCTTGTCTTCCAACTCATTGAAAAAAGTTTCCAAAACAGCTTGCTCAGTGATTGGATCTAGCCCAACAGTTGGCTCGTCTAATAAAATAATCGGTGTTTTCTTCAAAAGAATTCGCGCTAATGCCAACCGATGGCGTTCACCGCCGGAAAAACGTAACCCTGCTTCATCAACCATGGTTCGCAAACCTTCTGGCAGAGCTGTCACCATCTCTGATAAGCCTACTCGTTTCAGTACGTCCCAAACTTCTTCTTCTGACGCTTCTTCATTACCAATCCGCAAATTATTTAAAATCGTTGTATGGAACAAATAAGGACTCTGGTTGATGACTCCAATCCATTCGCTAATATCTTCACCAAAACTTGCTACCGGCTCACCATTTAAGGTAATACTACCTTGGGTCGGCAATAAATCTCCCCTGAGCAAAGAAGCAAAGGTACTTTTCCCAGAACCGCTACGTCCCAATATTGCCAGTTTTTGATGCGCAGGAATCGTTAAGCTAAGATTCTTTAGTACCTCTTTTTCAGATGGATAATGGAAACTAACCTGATTCACTTCTAAATTGAACGGTGCACTTATAGCTGATGCTGTCCGTTTTTGTTCCTCTTTTTCTGGTAATGCATTAAAACGATCAATCGAATCTTTGTATATATTGGTTTCTTGTGCCGCTGAAGGTAATGGTGTGAAAGCATCTACCAAAGGAAAGACACAAAGGACAAATGCTGCTATCCAATTAGCTAAGCCACCGTGCTCGCCAGGAAATCGCTGACTTGTCCAGACAATCAACGCAACCGTAATCACCCCGAAGATCACTTGTAAAAGGAAATCTCTTTTTCGATCAAAACGATTGATTTTCTCATCAACGCTTCGTAGATTTGCCGCCAATTGCTTGTGTTCATCGACGTATTCTGCTCCTCGCTGTGAAAATACCCAGTCAGAAACTCCTAGCACATTATCAGTCAATGTTGTATATAATTGATTCTTCATTTGTTTTTGCTTTTCTTGACGAGCGCCATTGATCACAACGGACCAGAGCGGCAGCACAAACACATTTATTCCCAACAACAGCAACATTACCAATGCAAATCCTAACGAAAAGTACCCTAATCCGATAATCAGAAAAGTATACAATAACCAAGCAATCACCGTAGGGAAAATCGTTCGCAGATATAAGTTTTGGATATGGTTGATATCTTCTGCTAATAATCCTAAAATATCGCCAGTTCGATGGGTCTGCTTAAAGAAAACGGCATCTTTTTCGACAACATTGTATAGTTTTAGGCGTAGGTTCGATGTCATTCGCAACACCCAATTATGACTTGTCAGTCGTTCAA
The DNA here is from genome assembly GCF_040910045.1 of Enterococcus sp. RTP21361st1_A6_RTP21361_211029. Classification (NCBI taxonomy): domain Bacteria; kingdom Bacillati; phylum Bacillota; class Bacilli; order Lactobacillales; family Enterococcaceae; genus Enterococcus; species Enterococcus sp. RTP21361st1_A6_RTP21361_211029. The sequence continues at coordinate 8,180 of NZ_JBDGBK010000039.1, forward strand.
CATAACGAAAAACTGGTCGGCCGATCCCGAATGCTCGGGTCAGAACGATTGGAATGTATACTAACAAAATATTCTCTGGAATTGAGGCAGAGCGGCTAATCAGATAGCCAGAATTAAACATTAACGCGCCTCCGCAAAAGAATGTCATAAATCCTAAAAACAGCGCTGCTGCAAGAACCTTTTTGTACTTTGAAAGAAAGGGTTTGACCCAGGTATCTGTTTTTAGCGAACGCCAGAGACCGATTTTATTCAAGTTGTTCCCTCCTCATCCCATTGACTAACGCAACGAAAGCGCCATTCTTTGCTTGCAGTTCTGCCAATGTCCCCCGCTCAACAATTCTGCCTTGATCCATTACTAGGATTTGATCCATCTCTTCCATCCAGTGCAAGCGATGTGTCGCAAAGAAGACTAGATGGTTCTCCATCAACGGAAGCATCCGTTCTTTCAATTCTACTTCTGTTTCAATATCTAAATGGGCAGTTGGCTCATCAAATAATAAAATTTTTCGATGCTGGTCTAAGAAAGCACGAGCCAACGCAATTCGTTGCGCCTGTCCACCGCTTAGATGGCGTTCTCCTTCACCTAGCATTGTATCGATTCCTTGCGGCAATTCTTGAACTAATTTCGTTAAACCTGCAACTTCGATTGCTTGCCACACTTGTTCTTCAGTAGCATTTGGCTGATAGAAAGCCACATTTTCTCGCAAAGTCATCCGATAGATATAGGGGTTTTGGGGAATATAAACTAGTTGCTGCTGCCAATCCGACTGTCTTAATGCAGTCATTTTTTGGCCATCAAAAGTAATTTCGCCTTCTTTCGGAATCAAAAAGCCGCTTAAGTTATTGATCAGCGTTGATTTTCCAGAGCCACTCATCCCAATGATCCCAATTTTTTGAAATCCTTGGACCTCCAATGCAATATCTTTCAAAACAGACTTTTCTCCATAATCAAAAGATAACGAATGAATCGATAGTTGCGAATCAGCTTGCCATTGAGGTAAACTTACTGGATCAATGGCTGCTTCTGGCTCAGATAAAATCGTAGATACAGCGGTCATTGCATTTTTCCCATCTAAAGTCGCATGGTAATCACTTGAAAAATCGCGAATTGGTAAAAAATACTCCGGAGATAAAATCAAAATCGTTAGTGCTGGAAATAACAAGATTTCTTCATTGATCAAACGCAGCCCCAGTAAAACCGCAACCACAGCGATGGACAATGTTGTGAAAAAATCCAATGCAAAAGTGGAAAGAATTCCGACTCTCAACGACCCCATCGTTGCTTTACGAAAACGTTCGCTAGAAGCGAAGATACTTTTTCCATATTTTTTGCTGATCCCAAAAAGTTTCAAGGTGTCGATTCCACGTAATGAATCAATAAAGTGGTTGGACAATAATTGAAATGTGCGGTATTGTTTTTCAGCTTTACTTTGGGCGGCATAGCCTAGGATGATCATAAAAATAATGATCAGTGGAAAAACCAGCAATAAAACCAGACCTGAGATCCAATCCAAGTAAAATACTAAAGCCAAAATCACCCAAGGAATGATCGACATGTTCATAATTTTTGCCAAAATAAGTTGTAAATAGTTTTCTACCTGACTAATGCCTTCCAATACCATCGTTGTAATGTTTCCGGTACCTTGTTGCTGAACGATTTGTGGTCCTACACGAAAAATCTTTTCTAGCAGTTGATTACGTAATTCAGTAGCTTGCTGGTAACTATAGCTGTCTAATTTCTTTGTCCGAAAATAAACAATGGCCTGGCGACCTAAAAACGAACAAAAGAACAGTAGAATCCAGCCCCACTGCTCTTCTAACGATTGTCCTTCCCATAATCCAGTGATCCCACTAGCAAGACCATAGGCTTGTCCAATGATGAAGAGAGCTTGCAGGAAAGAAAGTCCTGCAAGCAATCCCATTAACCGTTTCATTCCGGGAAGCTCTATGATTTGTTTGTCGATCATTAATAACCCTCCGTCAGCTCAGTATGACTAATTCGTTTACGGAAAATATAGTAGGTCCATGCTGTATAAGCCAAAACAAACGGCAAGATTGTCAGTGATAAATAACTCATGATCTTCAATGTGTAGTGACTAGAGGAAGCTTCTGCAATCAACAAATCATAACTAGGGTCGATTGAGCTGATCAATACTCGTGGGAACAAACCAGAGAACAACAATCCGACTAGCGCCACCATGGTCAAACCACTAGCAATAAATGCCACCATTTCTTTCCCTTTAAATACAGAGATATTCGCTATCAGCGTCAAAGCCACAATCACAATCAGCAAAAGAAGCGTCGAAGCAAAATGTTTTTCAAAGAAATCTGTTTTGAAATAAAGTAGCGCGGCAAACGCCACCAAACCAAAATATAGCACACCATAAAAGGCACTCGCATAATTTCGGGCACGGTCACGGATCGGACCAGTAGTTTTTAGTGCAATATAATTCAATCCATGTAAGTAGCAAAGCAAAGTTAAGGCAATCCCGCCAACTACAGAGAAGAGATTGACGTAGTCACCGAAGTGCGCAGACATATTTCCCTCTGCATCAATTGGCATGCCTTGGACCATACTTGTAAACAAGAGTCCGAACATAAAAGGCACCAATGTACTGCCAATGGTTAATGTCCAATTCCACATATTTTTACGGTCTTCAGGCATTTTTGCCCGAAACTCAAAGGAGACACCGCGTATAATCAATCCGACTAGTATCAATAACAAAATCAAATAATAACCACTGAACAAAGAGGCATACCAGTAAGGGAAAGAAGCAAACATCGCGCCACCTGCGGTAATCAACCAAACTTCATTCCCGTCCCACACTGGTCCGATCGTATGCACGATCTGATCTTTTTCCTGTTCATTATGGGTCAATGTCTGGACAGACATCCCCACACCAAAGTCAAATCCTTCTAAAAAGAAGAAGCCGGCAAACAAAATGCCAATCAATACATACCACATTAGTTGCAATCCGGTCATCCTTCAAACGCCTCCTTATCAAATGGATCTTCTTCTGCTTCGTGCAGCGTTCCTTCCATCTGGTTGTTTTCAGGACCATGTCCTAACTCTCGCCGAATCAAATAAACCATTGTTAATGCCAAACCAGAGAAAAGAACAAAGTAAACAATATTTGAGACAACAAGCGAAGTTGCCGATACATTTGGCGAAACACTATCTTCAATCGTAAATAAACCATAGACTGTCCATGGATAGCGACCCAATTCCGTAATCAGCCACCCTGCTGTATTTGCAATGAATGGGGTAAATAATGTTATAGCCACTACCCAAAGCATCCAACGTTTCTCAAATAGCGAAGGCTTCTTCTTACGCGTAAAGAATAACCCCAATGAAGAAACCAACAACATCAATGCACCGAAACCTGCCATGATCCGGAAGCTCCAAAACAATGTGTTGACCGGAGGAAAATAGTTCCGATCTCCGTAACGTTCGATCAAATCTTGATTCACTGTGTTCATTCCGTCAATCGAACCAGATGGTTCGTTAAATGCAAGGATACTCAACATATAAGGAATCTCAACACCAAAAACCCGTTTGTGTTCTCGTTCATTTGCCCATGCAACTACAGTCCATGCCGCAGGATCTCCGGTATCTTCATACGTACCTTCCATTGCTGCAAATTTCATTGGTTGTTCTTCAACCAAATACTTCATTTGTTCGTCACCTGCGATCAACACCGTAATTGAACCAAACAAAGCTACTGCAAAACCGATCCGCATTGATTTTTTGAAAAAATCACGGTCAACTTTCTTGTCTTTTTTCAACAATTGGAAAGCTGACATTCCTGCAATCAGAATTCCTCCCATGGCAATTGCTGCAGTAATAACATGAAGGAACTCATACCAGACTTGTGGGTTAGCTAACAGGGCTCCGAAGTCAGTCATCTCAGCACGACCATTGTTCAATGTGTATCCAACTGGATGTTGCATAAAACTATTGGCAGCTAAAATCCAGAAAGCAGAGAGCATCGAGCCAATAGTAACTAACCAAAAGAACGTCATATGCAGTTTAGGGCTGACTTTATCCCATGTGAAAATCCACAACCCTAAGAAAGTTGATTCCAAAAAGAAGGCTAGCAATGCTTCTAACGCCAAAGGAGCACCAAAAATATCCCCAACAAAACGAGAATAATCAGACCAGTTCATTCCAAATTGAAATTCTTGAATGATCCCAGTTACCACTCCTACCACAAAACTTAATAGAAAAATATTTCCCCAGAACTTTGTCATTCGGCGATATTTTTCATCTTTTTTGATCACATAAAGTGTCTCCATGATTGCAACAACGACACCAGTTCCGATCGAAAATGGTACAAAGAAAAAGTGAAAAATCGTCGTCATCGCGAACTGGATTCGTGCTAATGTTACAATATCCATTTTACATCCCCCTATTTCTAAAAAAATACATTAAAATCATTCTAAATAAAGAAAAATTCCAAATACGAATATACTCCTCTCTTAAGTAAAAAAGAAGTAACTTGCCTACTATTTTTATTTTTTAATCGCTTACTCTCCATTCTTTAAAATTGAAACGTTTTCACAAACAAAATGCTCTACATTTCTATGTTTTAATCTTATCACCATCATATGGTAAAGACCAATTATTCGAATAGATGAGGGGAAACAATTTTTCCTACTCCGTTCTCTTACTTCTTTAATCGGCTCGAAATAATTTTTATTAATCCAAACGTTCTAAGAGAAACTCATCCGCTTCACAAAATAGAGTCGCTATTTTCGAAAATATTGCATTTGATGTAACTATCTTCTGTAAAAATGCTTCACGTGAAACATTTCAGAAGAAAACCACAACGCCCTTCTAAATTTGCAAAATTTTCCATATCATCAAAAATATGTTGGTCCCCTTTTAGTTGGAAAGAAAGAGTCAGCCATTCTTAGAAAATTTAGTTTTATTCCGCTTACCAAGTGCAATTATTAAAGTTTTTCTGATTAAAATTTTTATGATGTGTTATCTATTATTTTTAGATTTTTTACTCTATTCAGACAATCTATTTTTTCAGCAAAATAACCGCACAACGATAATCCGTGTTGTGCGGCTATAAAAAAACGAGTATTAATCTTACGCTAAATCTTCTCCATTTGAAGCAATCACTTGTTTATACCAATCGAAGGATTTTTTCTTTGATCGATCCATTGTGCCATTGCCTTCATCATCAAAGTCCACGTAGATAAAGCCATAGCGTTTGCTCATTTCTCCGGTTGACGCGCTAACGAGGTCAATACATCCCCATGGTGTATATCCCATCAGGTCAACACCATCTTCAATCGCTTCACCCATTGCTTCGATATGACGACGTAAGTAATCAATGCGGTAATCGTCTTCGATTTTGCCATCTTCACTAATAGTATCGATAGCTCCTAAACCATTTTCCACGATAAATAATGGTTTCTGGTACCGATCATACAATTCATTCAACGCAATGCGCAGTCCTTCTGGATCGATTTGCCAGCCCCATTCACTTGCTTCCAAGAATGGATTGCGGACACCACCCAACAAGTTACCTTGTACTTCATCAGCTTCTTCTGTTGTGATATCCACTGCAGAAGACATGTAATAGCTAAATCCAATATAATCGACGGTATACTTAGCAATCAATACTAAATCTTCTTCGGTAATATCAAGATCTTCCTTCTTGACCCCATGCTCTTTATACAAGCGATCAGTAAATGCTGGATATTTCCCACGTACTTGCACGTCGGCACAGTAGTAGTTGAAGGCTTGGTTATGGGTCATTGTTGCTACTTGGTTGACTGGGTTTGCATCAATGCTATAGGTCGTTGCATAAATGATCATGCAACCAATTTGTAACTCAGGATTCAATTCATGCCCAATTTTTACTGCTTTACTGCTGGCAACAAATTGGTTGTGCCACGCTTGGATCACGTTTGTAAAGTCGCTAGCACCCGTACTGTTGACCATTCCTTGGCTCAATGCGGAGAAATGGAAAGCTGAATTGATTTCATTGAAAGTCATCCAGTATCTGACTTTACTATGGAAACGTTCCAAAACGACTTTTGCAAAACGCTCATAGAAATCGATCAATGCTCGATTTTTCCAGCCACCGTATTCTTTGGCTAAATGCAAGGGCATTTCATAGTGGGAGATCGTAACCACTGGCTCGATCCCGTATTTCAAACATTCATCAATCAACGCATCGTAAAATGCTAACCCAGCTTCGTTCGGTGTCGTTTCATCACCTTTTGGAAAAATACGTGTCCAAGCGATTGAAAAACGATAGCTCTTGAAGCCCATTTCCGCAAACAACGCAATGTCTTCTTTGAAACGGTCATAATGGTCGATCCCGCGATGATTTGGATAGGTGTATTTGTCCTCATCGATCGTCCAATCAAACGTATCACTGCCTAAAATCGCTAAACGCTGTTTGCCACCAGGCATTGCATCCGCCACTGACAAGCCTTTGCCATCGCGATCGAACGCCCCTTCTAATTGATTCGCTGCGGTCGCGCCGCCCCATAAGAAATTTTCTGGAAATTTTGCCATTTGCTCGTTCTCCTTTGCCTAATTTATTTTAACAAAGTCATATGTTTGCAAGTAACTGAAACAATAACTTTGCTGCTTAACATTCTAAGAAATACCCGAAAAAAATAAAAAACCTAAATAAGAGCCGCTACAAAGAGCGTTTTCTCATTTAGGTTTTGCCTGATCGAGTCAGTAACAATCCAACTTGGGTTTTTCTGTTTTTACTATAGCATTAAGCAGTCAGATTGTCATCATAAAATCGGTTTCTTTTAAACTGTTCATGTTATGGTCCACCTGTACTTCTCTCATAACAGAAAATTATTCCTATCACTTTATAAACATTCGTAATGGTTGTATTAAAATCCATTAAATATGGATTTTAATACAATTTAACTTTCTTCTTAATTTAAAAATTTTAAAAATAAAATAACTATTTAGCTAAAAGTAAAAGACTTTTGGCAGCGATGTTGATTTCCTTCACGATCTCTCCACGTGGCTCTATACCTGCTCCAAAATTATCTGCAACGATCCACCATTTCTCTTGCTTGAATTCTTCCCTATTTACCAAAATGTCTTTATTGCTGCTGTTCACCAAAACAGCTAATGATTGCCATGTATCATTGTAACCATTATTCGGAATAATATATGCAAGGAAATTTTCATTGTTACTCTCAATAAACTGAATACTTTCAGCTGTTCGAATCGTGGCATCTCTCAATGGAGGATAGAATTTACGGATCTGCCACATACCTTGATAAAATGACCGCAACTCATTAAAAGTTTGTGCGCGTTTCCAGTCTAGCTGATTAATTTCTATCGGTGAACGGAAAGAATTTTCGTCTCCTTGTTTGGTACGGCCAAACTCTTCGCCTGCTTGGGTCAATACTGCTCCTTGGCTAGTAAACAAAATGGCTGCTGCTAGTTTGTTGCGGGCTAAAAGCTCAGGATCAAAATCATAATTTCTTTCCTTCGCTGAAGCCTGCATGGTTGCCACCAGTTTGTCCCATAAGGTCAAATTATCATGGACTGAAGCATAGGCGATCACTTGGCGGGGAGATTTTGCCCAGCGCTCGGCGCCTTCTTGTTCAGCAACTTTCGTATTTCCTTGAATCGCCGTTGCCAAATTTGCCGCATAAAAGGTTTGCTTGACTTGCGGTTGACCATTCATTCCTTGAATAAAAGCTCCGTCTGTTTCTTCAAAGACATCACCTTTGATACTGTCTCTTAAATCATTGCTAAAAACCGCAACGCCTTCTGACAGTGCCCAGACATTACTTTTATTCGCTGGGATGTTTGGCTGGATGATACGATTGCTGCCGGCATCCCATGGTTCTCCGTATAGAATAACATGAGAGAAACCTTCCGAATCCAGGCTTACACGCAGTTGATTCATCGTCTCCACATCGATCAGTCCCATCAAATCAAAACGAAATCCATCAATTTTGTACTCCTTAGCCCAATAAAGGATTGAATCAATAATAAACTTGCGCATCATTTTACGTTCTGAGGCAATTTCGTTGCCACAGGCAGAGCCATCAGCGAAATTTCCTTCTTCATCCTGACGGTAGTAATAGTTTGGCACAGTCTTATTAAACCAAGAAGATTCTGTGACTGCAGTATGATTAAAAACGACGTCCATTACTACACCAATAGATTCCTCATGGAGAGACTGAATCATTTGTTTGCATTCCCGAATGCGGGCTTTGGGATCCTTCGGGTCTGAAGAATACTTTCCTTCCGGAACGTTATAATTCTTAGGATCATATCCCCAGTTGTAGGCTGTAGACAGCTCGTCATTATCAAAATCAAAGATTGGCAACAGATGAACATAGTTAATCCCCTGCTCTTTCAAATAGGCGAGCCCTGTTGGCTGCCTTTCATCTCCTTCAAGATGCGTATTCTTTTCAGTAAACGCTAGATATTTTCCACGATTTTTTTCTGAGATGCCGCTAGTTTTAGAACTACTGAAATCTTCCACATGTAATTCCCAAATGTAAGCGTCTGTAATCGTATCTTGGCCAACACATTCTGTCTGCGACCATCCCTCAGGATCCGTTTCTTTTAAATCAACGATAGCCCCACGATCCCCATTGAGACCGACAGCTTTCGCATAAAGATCAACCACTTCAACCTTCTCTTGTCCTCGCTGGATTTCAAACGTATAGAACATTTCTTTGACTTCATCCGTAACTGTGACCTTCCAACAATTATTTTCTTGCTTCATTGGAACTGTCATCACACGATCCTTGTCTTTAACCTCTCCGCTTTGATAAATAATGACTGAAACTGCATCAGCCTCTGGCGTCCAGCATTTAAAGGTTATCGCATGCTCTTGAAAGGTTACGCCAAGGTCGTTTCCTTGGTAAGTATGCTCTTCCAAAAAACAGATTCGCTGATCGATTTGAGCTTTTTTATCTGAATAATTATCTGTTTGACCCATCAAGATTCCTCCATCACTTGTTTCTTTTTAGTCATAAAACACCTTACTTTTTGCTAATTCTACCTTCTCATATTTCTTGAAAATTGCCAACAATAAACCCATACTATTCGTTTACAAGAAAATGAATGAGCCAAGAATTTTTATAAAGCAAGAAGCCTATCAAGTAATGAAAAAAATTAAAAAACAGTTTATCGTTATTTTAAAAACCAGCTTCGATGACTGATTGTGGTAATATTTCTCGATAAATATACATAGAATCAATCAGTGTACGATAAAAATAGTCTTTAATATCTTGTAAAAATTCTTCTATTGCTTGCATATTCTCTCCCCGTACATAAGTAAGAACGAGACCAGAAAAGAAAATCAAACTTTCATTATGCAATTTTTCAATGTCTTCGCAATTTGCTTTTTGATATACTTCGGATTCAGCCATTGTCTCTATAAACAATGACAATGATTGATCTCTTAAATAGGAACCACACCCTATATCATTCAAAAATAACGCAAAAAATAAGTTCCTATTTTGGCTGGCAAACAAATAATAGTTAAGCCAAAACGTATACAATGGATCATCCTCTATCTCCTTTTTCAAAGAAAGCTCGTGAATCTCTGCCAAAACATCATCAATCATTGCCTGTTTATAATTTTGCATATTCGAAAATTGCAAATAGATCGGTTGTGTAGAAATCTTTGCATATTTCGCAATTTTTCTAACAGTGATGGGAGTATACAAATATTCTTCTAAATGACTGCGTAACCTATTGATTAAATATTTCTTTGTGATTGTTTGTTTTCTCATTATTAACTCCTTTCCTGATAAACACACACTCTCTTACTAACTTCTTTCGTAGCTGGACTGAGTATCGTGTGTCTTTTATCAAGCAACTTTTCCAACAGCAATTACCTAACACAACAACTATACGTTTGTCTAAAATCCTAACAACTTTTTATTAGTAATACTTTACCAAAAGAATCTAATATAAAATAATCAATATTTTCACCGTACGATGAATTTTAAGTAAGGAAAAATGACTGGAAGCAAAAAAAATAGGCGCAACCTGGAAGTTACTACGTCTTGAGACTGATTTCCAAAAATCGACTTGCAAAACTATACTATGTTTTATATAGTATTATGTATAAGGTGGTGTAGTCATTGGATAGTCAACTGAAAAAAGGGATTATCGAATTCTGTGTGTTAGCTTTTTTACAAAGAGGAGACTCTTATGGATATGAAATCGTTAAAAATATTGCTCCTCTATTGCCAATCTCTGAATCAACTTTATACCCTATCTTGAAACGCTCAGAGGCAAATAAAAAAGTTTCGACTTATTCAAAAGAACATAATGGCCGGCTGAGAAAATATTATCAAATCACTGCTCATGGTCAAAATAGTATCCATGAATTTTTGACTATTGATTGGCCTCATTTAGAAAAAATTCATCATTATATTAAAGGAGACAACTGACATGGATCGCATAACATTTATTAAAAGTTTAGCAGCTGAATTAGCCTATAAGACCAAACCAAGTGAGATTCATCATCTTATTGATTATTATGATGAAATGATCCAAGATTTGATGGAAGAGGGACTCTCTGAAGTTGAAGCTGTAGCCAGATTAGGGACTCCTCAAAGTATTGCTCAAAGTGCATTAGGTGCCGAAGAAATTGTCGTAAAAGTTCCTCGGCGTTTTCATCCATTCTTATTAGTGATAATTTTTCTAGGATTTCCTCTGTGGGGAAGCTTACTGTTAACCGTTCTATTGTTGATGCTTAGTGGTTTGATAGTTATTTGGTGCCTTCCATTCAGTACAAGTGTTATTGGCATAACTTCACTGATTGGCGGCATTGCAAGTGTTGTTTTAAGCCCTTTACTACTATCTCAAGGTCTTCACTTTTCTATCACCCAGCTAGGTCTAGGCGTCACGATGTTCGGAATAGGGTTAGTATGTATGATTTTTACTTATATGCTTAGTAAACCCATCTTAGGTTGGACGCAACAGTTTATTCATTTGCCTAAAGCGTTATACAAAAACTTTCAAAAGCAGGTGGTAAGATGATCAAAATAAATAAACGTTTGCTGCTAATGATAGGCGGGGCATTCATTTTTCTAGGGCTATTCATTTGTTTTTTAGGGTATGCATCATCAGGGTTTTCTCCTGAAGCATACATCGTATCTGACCGTCCTTGGTACCAACTTTTCAATTTTTTTACAGATTAAAATATGTTCAAAGCAATGATTTCACCGAGCAATGAAATTGTTGAACTATACTTTTCTTCCTATGCATACTATTATGTAAGTACATCCTGTATCCTATTTTATAGGGTAAACAAGAAACGCCATACCATCCTATGGTGTTTTTTGTTTGTTATTTAACAAATATATTTAGATAAAAAGCCACTTCTGAGTTCAACCTCAGAAGTGGCCCTTTGTATAAATTCTATTGAATTTCTTGTACCGTACCTATGGGAAATAATTTTCTAAATAATCGTCGTACAATTGGTCCGGCAATCAATAATTGTAACGGTAAAGCAACAACTACATTCTTACCAATATTAGATAACCATGTCATTAATAGTCCTTGATTTACATTCGGATGCATTACAGCACCAAAAAGTGACATAAAGAAAACCATGCCAGCAATCATCATTGATGAGATTAGACCAATCTTTTTCCAAGCTGGGGTATCTTTTTCAATAAAACGGAAAGCAAATGCTTTCGCAGGACCTGAGACAATAAACCAATCTAAAATAAACGCAATACATATAGCAAATGGCAGTTCATTCCAAGCCAATTGAAAAGCTATTGCAGTAATTCCCACCTCATACATTAAATTGTAGACACTCATGAAGTACACCATAAAAAAACACATAAATGTCGTATAGATCAAACTTTCTTTTTTGTTAATCGGCATTTAAAACTTCCTTTCTTTTTTACATACTTGATTATTCTAACAAAATAAAAATTTTGGTGTAAGGATTTTTTTGAAAAGTTTCAAATAAAATTCAGTTTTATTTTTCAAACATTTCTATTGACTCTTCAAAAAGAAGTCAGTACAATAGCTTTTAGATTAAATCGTACAGATAACAAGCAGTAATGCTTGTCGAGAGAGAGGCGGTTTCTATTTATTTAGAAACTGGCTCTTTTTTTATGAATTTTTTTAGAGGTGATAATATGGAGAAAAAAATAAAATTGTTAGGCGCTATTATAGCAACCGGTATTATGTCATTTGCTGGGGTATTGATCGAAACAGCTATGAATGTAACATTTCCGACTTTGATTAATCAATTCAATCTTTCTACTTCAAATGTGCAATGGGTTACAACAATCTATTTGCTGGTGATATCGATCATCGTACCAATTTCTACTTTTCTGTTGAAACAATTTCAAATTCGAACATTATTTTTGGCTGCTAACGGGTTGTTTTTAGCAGGATTACTGATTGATTTCCTCTCCCCTTCCTTTGCTATCCTATTACTTGGTCGTTTACTTCAAGGGGCAAGTACAGGAATTGCTTTACCGTTGATGTTTCATATCATCCTTACGTACTCTCCTTTGGAAAAAAGAGGAACTATGATTGGAATCGGAAATTTAACTACTTCAATTGCACCGGCGATTGGTCCTACTTACGGAGGTTTATTGACTTCTCTCTTGAATTGGAACTACATTTTCCTCTTCTTAATACCCGTCTTATTGGTCTCATTGGTTTTAGGTCTTTATTCAATACCTAAAATTGCAATTGAAAAAACTGGTCGTCTGGATTTGTGGAGTGTTTTGGGTATCACTTTTATGTTTAGTGGCTTTTTGCTTTTCTTAAACCAAATTGGTTCTCTTACGAGCATATTTCCATTAGCACTTGGTATTTTAGGTGCAGCTCTTTTCTATAAACGTTCCTTGCAATCTGAGCCTTTGATTCGCTTATCTGTATTCAAAAATCGTTCTTTCCGATTATTCTTATTCGGATTTCTTGTCTGTCAGTTTCTTTTACTTGGAATCTCATTTGTCTTGCCAAACTTTGTTCAAATAGTCCTTGGTCAGGACGCATTCACTGCTGGATTGGTTATGTTGCCTGGTGCGATTGTAGGTGCTGTTCTAGCTCCTCTTTCAGGCCGTATGTTGGATAGCATCGGACCTAAAAAACCGATTATGATTGGTCTTGTATTGATTACTTTTGGCTGGTTAGCGTTGGCCTTGCTATTGCACCTGACGTTTTTGTGGGCGTTTATTGCTGCCCATGTCTTTTATATGATCGGAATCGGTTGTTCGTATAGCAATATGATGACTATGGGGTTAAGTAAAATTGACCAACATTTGGCCGCCGATGGAAATGCCGTCTTCAACACACTGCAACAATTTTCTGGCGCTGTCGCAACAGCTTTAGTTGCGACAATGATCGACCTTGCTCAAAAAGTAAGTCCCGATTATATTTCCGGAACAATTTTAGGGTCACAAATCGCTTTATTCTTCCTATGGGTGCTAGTATTGCTAGTCGTATTTCTAACTTTGCGCTACTTTTATAAAGAACGTGTACGCCAAACAAAATAACCCTTTAAGAAAAATAAAACAAAAAAATACGGCTCATGAATGGAATGATAGCTTCCTTTCATGAGCCTACTCTTTTTTATTTAGCGGACTTCAGCAGCCCCTACTCGATCATGCGCGTGTACACTGCCGGTTTTGTTGATTGTCAGCTGATTGATCTTTTCAGCGTTCGTAAGAACCGTAACAACATCTGTTTTCTTTCCAGCTTTGGTAACAGCTTCTAGATCCATCTCAGCAATCAATGTATCTACTGTGACAGCATCACCTTCCGACACTTTGACAGTGAATGGTGCGCCTTTTAATTCAACGGTATCTAATCCCATATGAACTAAGACCTCTGCCCCACCAGGAGTCAAAATTCCAATTGCATGTTTTGTTTCAAAAATACTTGAAACCGTCCCTGCAACAGGAGCATAGATTTTTCCGTTACTTGGACGAACTGCATAGCCATCACCCATCATTTTTTGTGAAAAAACAGGGTCTTCCACTTCACCGATTGCAATGATTTGACCATCTGCCGGTGCATAAAGCATTTCCTCAGTTACAGTAGTCTCTTTTGAAATAGTTTGAGATGGAGTGTTTGCTACACCAGCACTTGCACCTGCTGTTGCCAGTCCTTCTGCATACGCATTGTCTTCAACACTATTGACTGAATCAATTTTATTAAAGATTCCTTGACGGCGAAAAACTATGGTTAAAATAAACGGTACAACTATTGCAATCAGCATTGCCATCCCAAAAGCTAACAAACCTCCGCCTTCTGTTGCGTTGATGGCTAAAATACCAGGTAATCCACCGACTCCTATTGCATTTGCTCGCACACCCATTAAATTATTAAACATACTTGCAATACCTGAACCAATCATTGCAGCTACAAATGGATAAACATATTTTAAGTTGATCCCAAACATTGCAGGTTCTGTCACTCCCAAGTAACAAGAGATTGTTGCTGGAATTGAAACCTGTTCTTCTTTTTCATTCCCTCGATGTAAAAATACAATCGCTAATACAGCAGAACCTTGTGCAATATTAGATAGCGCAATCATCGGCCATAAATTTGTCGTACCAAATGATGAAATCAACTGCATATCGATTGCATTTGTCATATGATGAAGTCCAGTAATAACTAATGGTGCATACAGGGCTCCAAAAATCAGACTAAACAACCAGCTGACGGAAGAAGTCAAGCCTGTATTAACAACGTTAGAAATAATGTCTCCTAACCACCAGCCAATCGGTCCTAAAACAACATGTGCAGCTAAAATTGTTGGTAATAAAGAGAATAACGGAACAAAAATCATTGAAATCGCTTCTGGTATATGCTTCCTAAAAAAGATTTCTAAATATGCTAACATAAAACCAGCCAACATCGCTGGTATAACTTGTGCTTGGTAACCAATTTTATCAATTTGTGCAAATCCAAAATCCCAAAATGGAATATCAGCAGCTGCTGTACTAGCAACAGAATAAGCATTTAACAACTGTGGAGAGACTAATGTAATCCCTAAAATAATACCAAGAATTTGAGTTGTTCCCATCTTACGAGTAATACTCCATGTGATACCTACTGGAAGAAAATGGAAAATTGCTTCCCCAGGTAGCCATAAGAAATCATTAACTCCACTCCAAAATACAGATTGGGAAACAATTGTTCCACTACCAAAATCAATTCCTTCCAAAACATTACGGAACCCCAGAATAAGTCCTCCAACAATAATAGCTGGTATAATTGGTGTAAAAATCTCTGCCAAAACTGCAATAGCCCGTTGAAACGGATTTTGATTCTTTTTTGCAATCGCTTTACTTTGTTCTTTAGAAACTCCTTCAATCCCAGATACCGCTGTAAAATCATTGTAAAACGTTGGAACATCATTTCCGATAATCACTTGAAACTGCCCAGCATTTGTAAACATCCCTTTAACACTTGGAATATCTTCAATGGCTTTCTCGTTTGCTTTCGACTGATCATTCAGTACAAATCGCATCCGCGTCGCACAGTGAGTCACAGCTGCAATATTTTCTTTACCGCCTACATACTCCAGCAATTTCTCAGCATCATCCCGATACTTCCCCATAATAATAAACCCCTTCCATTTAAACTTGTATATATATGTTTTTATTTCATGCTAATCATAACTTTATATTTACAATATTGCAAGCGTTTCATTCTATATTTTTTTCACTAAAGACATTTGTGAAAAATAATCATTCAGAACATGCTTTATTTTTGTTGGTACAAAAGGATTTTCATTCAAAAAAATAAACTTTGAGCAAATAAAAAAAACAAATCACTTTCATTTAACTTTACACAATAATTTAAAAAAACAGCCTTATTAAATTGAAAAAGCTTACAATATCGGTTATAATCATTTTGCATGTATAGACAAGTAGAAAGGAGAGAATACTGTGAACAAAATTGAGATCACTAATGATCAATGGCTATTGGCCGACCACATGGGTGCTATATTCACGTTTACAGGGACCACCAATGAACGAATAGCAGCATTAAAGAAACAATTGGAAAAGAATCAAGAGGGAGGAATCCTTTCCGACTCATTCGTCTTTACTAACGAAGAAGGAACCTTTTCATTAGATCAATGGTTAACCGAAAAATTAAATCGAGCGTTTGTATGTGGAACTGAAGAAAGCTTTGAAGAGAAGCGTTTGGAGATTCCTTGGCAATTAGAATATTATGGCTATACTCCTGGCAAAGATGAGTACTCCGTTGAATCACTATTAACAGTAGGAAATGGCTTTATAGGGTTGCGTGGTACTACACCAGAAATGGAGATTTCCGATGCCAATTATCCTGGGCTTTATTTAGCAAGTCTCTATAATACGGCGGAGTCAGAGGTGTCTGATCGTACCATTACAAATGAGGACTTCGTCAATGCACCAAATCTGCAAAAAATTTATTTAGTCATTGATAACGAAAAAATCGATATCGCACAAAATACACTTTTATCTTTTAAGCGTCAATTAAATTTAAAAACTGGATTATTTACCTCCTTCGCTGAAATCGAAACACAAACAAAAAAGCAATTAAGAATTGAAACACAAAAAATTGCTAATATGGGAAATAGTCATCACTACTCCATCCTTTACCGCTTTACTCCACTTAATTTTACCGGAGAAATCGACGTGATAAGTGAAGCAGATGGTTCGGTCTACAATTATAATGTCGCACGCTATCGAAGCTTGACAAACAAGCACTTGACCATTCAAACAACGGAGTATTTTAAGAGCAAAGCTCTACTCATTGCCCGTACAAATCAGTCTGACATTACGGTTTGCCAAGCATCACAATTATTTTCTGATGACTTTTCTCTTGAAACATTAAAATCAGAAAAAACGGCAGAAAAAGTAATTCAAAAATTAACAATTTCTGTGGAGAAAAATAGAACTTATACTTTAGAAAAATCAGTTACTGTTGCTAAATATCAAATGGGAGAACAAACAACTACTAGCAAGCTGGCACTTCTTTCACTACCACGGTTTAAAGAAATGTATGCTGAATCCAAAGAAGCTTGGCGCAAACTATGGGAGAATGCAGCCATTACCATTGATGGGGATCTCATGTCACAAAAAATGCTGAATCTTCACACATACCATCTATTAGTGTCAGCAGCACCCAACGCCTATGAGCAATCTCTTGATGCTAGTATCACAGCCCGTGGTCTCCATGGTGAGGCTTACCGTGGTCATATTTTTTGGGATGAATTATTCATCTTACCTTTTTATATTCTTCATTTTCCTAAAACCGCCAGAGAGATCTTACTTTACCGCTATCAGCGCTTAACGGCAGCCAAGAAAGCAGCCAAAGAAGCCGGATACCAAGGAGCAATGTTTCCATGGCAATCTGGTTTAGATGGAACAGAACAGTCACAAGAACTTCATTTGAATCCTATCAGTGGTGAGTGGAAAGAAGACCATAGCCGATTGCAACGTCACGTTTCTTTAGCGATTGCCTATAATGTATGGCAGTACTGGCATAACGTTCGTGACCGATCTTTTATGGAGCAATACGGTTTAGAATTAATTTTAGAAATTGCTCATTTTTGGCAGAGTGCTGCTACTTTGGATTCTCTCACAGGCCGTTACTCAATCGAAGGTGTCATGGGACCGGATGAATTTCATGAAAGCTATCCCAACAGTCAAAAAGGTGGGTTGAAAAATAATGCATATACTAATATGATGGTAGTGTGGTTGTTTGAAGAAGTGGAAAAATTACGCAACCAACTTTCACCAGAAATCTTTCAAAGTGTAGCAGCTAAAGTGCAGCTTTCAGAGGACAATTTCTCACAAATGACCGATATTCGTAAAAATTTATGTTTAGAAATTAATCCCGAAGGAATTATTGCACAATTTGAAGGCTATTTTGATTTAAAAGACTTAGACTGGGATCATTATAGAGAAAAATATGGGAACATTTATCGTATGGATCGTATTTTAAATGCTGAAGGAAAAAGCGCCGATGCATACAAAGTTGCCAAACAAGCTGACAGCCTAATGATTTTTTACAATTTTTCAACAGCGCAAGTGCATCAAATTTTAGATGATCTTACTTACCGCTTACCCGAAGATTATGTAGAAAAAAACTTGCATTATTATTTGGCAAGAACTTCTCATGGCTCTACACTCTCTCGAGTTGTACATGCTCAATTGGCAGCAATGGTTGACCAGCAAGATCTCGCTTGGTCTTTATATCAAGAGGCTCTCTATTCAGATTACCGCGATATTCAAGGAGGAACCACTGCCGAAGGAATTCATGCGGGTGTAATGGCGGCAACTCTCTATATTCCGCTAACGACATTTGCGGGAATCGATTTTCGGGAAGATGTGATGCGTATTGATCCAAATCTGCCTAAGCAATGGCAAAATATTCAATTTAATATTCAAGTCAGAGGTATTAATTATCACTTTAATGTTACACATGAAACATTGACAGTTGTAGCTGACCAAAATACAACGATCATTCTTTCTGGTGCTACTCATGAATTAAAAGCCAATAAAGAACAATCTATCAACTATTAAAGGAGAGTAACATAATGAAAAAAGGGTTTGTTTTTGATTTAGATGGTGTGATTACAGACACAGCCAAATATCACTATATCGCATGGAAAGAACTAGCCGCTGAAATCGGTATTGAAATCGACTTAAAATTCAACGAACAACTAAAAGGGATTAGTCGTATGGATTCCTTAGAGCGTATTTTAACATTAGGAAATAAAAATGATGCTTATAGTTCAGAAGAAAAAGATGCTTTAGCAAGCAAAAAAAACACTCACTATGTTCAATTACTTCAAAGTCTGACTCCGGATGACCTTCTTCCGGGTGTCAAAACTTTTCTAGAAGAAGCAAAACACAAGGGGATTCCTTGTGCTATCGCATCGGCATCTAAAAATGCGCCATTTATTTTAGATAAATTGGGTGTCATGCAGGATTTTGATGTAATCGTTGACCCAGCCACACTTTCTAAAGGTAAACCAGATCCAGAAATCTTTATCCAAGCTGCAAAAGGGCTGAACATTAAACCTAGTGATGCAGTTGGTTTTGAAGATGCCCAAGCAGGTATTGATGGCATTAAGGCAGCTGGCATGTATGCAGTTGGTGTCTATTCTGGTGAAGAACTGCATGGAGCTGACACAATCGTCGAAAAACTGACGGATCTTTCAATTGATGAATTATTGGCCAAATAGCCGATTGCTTTTCAAAAATGCCCTCGCTATAATAGGCAAGAGGAGGCAATCCCATGAATAAATTCAAAGAGATATTTTTGGATCTTGAACAAAAGATACTGTCAAACGAATACCCGCCACACTCTCTTTTACCTAGTGAGAACCAATTAATCAAAATGTACAGTGTTTCTCGTGAAACGGTTCGAAAAGCCTTGAATCTTTTAAAAAATGCTGGCTACATTCAAAAAAAACAAGGAAAAGGTTCAATCGTTTTAGATCTGAATCGTTTTGACTTTCCTATTTCTGGTCTAACTAGTTTTAAAGAATTACAAGATACTCAACGTATTCCTAGTGAAACAAAAGTAGTTGAAATTCGTAAGATCGCCGTTTCACCAAAATTACATGGTATTACTGATTGGCCAGTTGCTTCTGAAGCTTGGAAATTGGTACGTCAAAGAAAGATTGATGGTGAAGTTGTCATTCTAGATAAAGATTATTTAGATGCTTCGATTATTGAAGAATTGCCTGAACGTCGAGCACAAGACTCGATCTATGATTACTTTGAAAATGATCTTGGACTTGAAATTGCCTATGCACAAAAAGAAATTACCGTGGATCCAGTCAATAAAGAATTAAGAGATTTAATGGACCTTCATCCTGATGATCAACATGTTGTTACTGTACGTAGTTTGGTTTATCTTGAAGACACACGCTGTTTTGAATACACTGAATCGATACATCGCTTAGATAAATTTCGATTTGTAGACTTTGCGCGCAGAAGAAAAATCTAACCTCTCTTAAGTACTAGGCGGCTTTGATTAATTTTAATCCTGCTAACGAGGGCTAAACTATTTGATAAAAAAGAACCTTGGCTTGTAGTGACCCCAAAAAGTTAGACTTTTATGGAGTGGAGAAATCCACTCCTTTTTTGTATGATAAGATTAACTGTTA
>NZ_JBDGBK010000040.1:0-28278 GCF_040910045.1 Enterococcus sp. RTP21361st1_A6_RTP21361_211029
TCATTATAAGTGCTCCTTCGTTTTCAAGACAGCGTTAGAGGTTCGGCAAAATTTGCCGAACCTTATATGTTTTTTATAGGAAATAAGCTTTCTTCCCACAAACTGAGCGATGGAAAAAAGCTTATGTCTTTCATTGTTTGAATGTTTTTTCGTAGATATAGTCATCCATTACAAAACCTTGACCGATATCAACCTTTCGTTCCCCGACCCGGACAAAACCCCGGTGTTCGTAGACGGCAATCGCTTGTTGATTGCCGTTATTGACGTTCAAAAAGAGTGTTTTGCCAGCGGCTAAAGATTCAACCCAATCAAATACTTTGCTGGAGACGCCTTTTCCTCGCATAGCAGGTGTTAAATAAAGTTTACTCAAATACAGACGGTCTGCCTCTTCTTCGTAAGCTGTGTAGCCAATAATCTCATCTTCTAATCGAAGAATAAAATAAGCGGCGCCTTCTTTGATTTCTTGTTGGATCGTTTCTGGAGATTGATAAGTTTCTAGCATATAGCTGACTTGAGCAGACCCGATGATAGGTGTAAAGACTTCTGACCAAATCTCCTTAACGACAAGCTCTAATTCTTGAATCTCCTCTAAAGATCGGACTGGTTGAAATGTAATTTTCATGGTGGACTCCTTTCAAAGATGTATCCCTACATATCTTTATTATATCGGAATGTTTTTTAAATAAATAGAAAAGTCTTTCTTTGTCTTAACTATTGATAATGTTGTCTATCCGCAATTGAAAGAAAGATTTAGCACCATCAGAAAGTTCTGCTGATCGCATCAAGTTTGTTAGGAAAAATTAGATGCGATGACGAGAAACAGGACCAGCTCATTTTCTGGAACAGTTTCTCTTTCTTTCAATTTTTATCCGAAAGTGCTACCCCTCATTTTTTCGATAAGTTTTTTTCATTCCCCAAAAAAATCCGAGTGTGCTATACTGGTTACAAGAAAATAGAGACTGCCACCGGGTAGTTAAAAGAGGACGATCATTCCAGTAGGTCTTAGAAGGAATGGTCTTCCTCTTTTTGTTTTCTAAATAATCAAAAAGGAGGGAAATAGAATGGCTTGGCTCGAACTATTATTAGCTGGCGTACTGGAAGTATTCTGGTCCACAACGATGAAATGGAGTGAAGGATTTACAAAAATCAATTTTACGATTTACACCATTATTGGTATGATCGCCAGTTTTTTCTTTTTGTCGCAAGCAATCAAACAACTGCCAATGAGTTTCTCCTACCCTATCTGGACTGGGATCGGTGCGGTGGGTTCAGTCATCATTGGTGTGGTATTGTTCCATGACAAGATAAACCCAGCCACTTGGCTTTTTGTTGGATTATTATTGATCAGTATTGTAGGCATTAAAATGACTAGCGGTCACTAACCTCAAAAAAGTTTTTTTGAAGTCTTTTAAAAGACTTTTATAAAATCGAATCACTTCTTTCTACCGAAATCTTTCTTATTTCTACTTTTGCTTTCCTCTAGGATATCATCAGACTACTGATCTTCTCTTACAAAAGAAAAGTTGGATTACCTTCATTCTTTCTTTTCTCAAAGGCTAAAAAAGCAGCAGTTTGATCATTGATGGATCAAACTGCTGCTTTTCTTTTTGTACTTGACTAAAACGAGTTGAATCTCAAACGAGTTCAGCTTTTTTTTCTGTAATTTGTTTCTGAAGAAGAGCTAGTATCTGTCTATCTTCTACTGATAAAATATAATTTTTACAAATTTCTAAAAGGACAGGTTGTCCCACTTCATTAATTTTCTTTGCTTGAAGGTCAGTGATATTTATCGTCTCCATACGATCCCTACTTTCTTTTTCTGATAAGAATAGTTTGCCATTCTTTCAATAAAAAAAGAAGCAACGGGATGTTTACATGCTAGAAACGTGGTGTTTACACTGTTTTTTTTAACTTACACAACACAAAATGACCCTTAAAAATAAATCGGCGATTAATCTGGTTCAATATGAATATCTGTATCATAGACATTGAAACGATCAGACAGCAATGCTTCTATGGCATCAGCTACTGCATGACTTTTTTCAACTGTCAAATATTTGTCCATCGTAATAACAATATCAAGAAACACATTTGCGCCATACATTCTGCCGCGAATACTCTTGACAGATTTTACTTCCGGAAAATCGGCTACGACTTGTTCGTACTCGTTGACCAATGTTTGATCAAAACCATCTGACAATGAGAAGGCACTTTCTTTGAAAATATCAATGGCCGTTTTTAGGATCAGAACAGCGACAACGATCGCTGTTAGACTATCAAGCCACCCCCAGCCAAAAGAAGCGGCAAAAATGGCAATGGCGGTTCCGATGCTGGTCCAAGCATCGCTGCGATTGTCTTTGGCAGCAGCAAGCAGTGCGGAACTTTTTACTTGTGCAGCCAATCTTCGATTAAAGGTATACACACCATACATGAGAATAGCTGAGACCACACCTATAATTGCCGCAAGCACATCAGGACTTTCTGTCTCCCCTTGAATCAAGGACCAGACAGAGGAATAAAGTACTTGCAGCCCTACAGCAAGCATGATCAATGACGTAATCAAACTTGCTACATTCTCTGCTTTCCAATGTCCATACTTATGTTCTTCATCAGCCGGTTTTTGAGCTAAGCGTAGACCTATCAAAACAGCCACTGAAGCGATTATATCGGTGGCATTATTTAAACCATCTGCCCATAAAGCTTCCGACCCAGCTATTTTACCGATCAATAATTTAACGAATGAAATCAATAGATAGGCGATGATACTAAGCAGAGCGCCCTTTTCTGCTCGCTTCAATTCTTCATATCTAGTCTCTCTCATTTATTTCCCTCCAGCATCAAGATAACAACTTGAAAATAATAACTGAATTCCTGAAACTTTGCAGTAATTATTGGAGAGATATAATCTTTTAGGAATAACAAACATTTGCTTTCTGCGCCACGAATGCATCTTGCAGGTCAAACTGAATGAAAAAAAATCAGAAGGCACCTTGTTGATTTCCTTTAGACATGTTAAACAAGCTTTAAATCATTCATTGTTCCCCCCGTTTAATGAAAACCATTGTCACTGAATGGGAGACACTATGGGGTGTCCTTGCTGCTTTGCGTAGTTCTCTTCTATAGTTCTCTTCTATAGTTTCCTTCTAAAGAAATAAGAGGGAAAAATACGGGGGAAAATGTGAAAATTATCTATTTTGGCAAAGTTTTCTTTTCCATTTCGAAGTGATCTCCTAAGATATGGCTAGAAATGAATCTAAAGAGCAGCATCTGTCTGATTTCTTAATATAATAAGATAGCAGTTTTCTAAGACAAAAATGAATAAACGATGATTATTTCTAGTGAAAAATCACCATTTGATTTTATCAATCGCGAGCTTCAAGGTATACTCAAAGAAAGTAGGTGAAAAAATGGAATCTGAAAAGTGTTATGCCAAAATGCAAGATGGCTCGGTCCTTTACTATGAGAAAATTGGAAAAGGCAAGCCATTATTCTTATTGCACGGCAATGGCGGGAGCAGTGCTTACTTTGCTAATCAGATAGCTGAATTAAGTCAGAAACATCAGCTGTACTTGATAGACAGTCGTGGGCATGGCAAATCAACGAATACCCGCAAAAAAATTGATTTTTTCTTGATGGCTGATGACTTGTATGCCATTATTCAAAAAGAACACCTGTCAAAGGTGGCTCTTCTAGGCTTTAGTGATGGCGCAAATTTAGCTATGGTGTTTTGTTTTAAATATCCGGAATTAGTGAGTTGTCTGATTTTAAATTCCGGCAATACGGATCCTAAAGGGGTTCGGCTGTTTGCACGGATCGGCAGTCTGATCCAATATGCAGTCGTTTGGCTTTGCGCGCCTTTCGATAAAGGTATGCGTGGTTTTTTACCGATTCTTGCACTACTCTTTCGTAACATCGGTTTATCAGCCACCGATTTAAAAAAAATTACTGTCCCAACACTGATTTTGGTAGGAAAAAGAGATTCAATCAAATTGTCTCATTCATTTTATCTAGCCAATCATATTCCGAATGCCAATTTCATGGTAGTAAAGGGACAAGGACATAGTTTTGCTCGCAAAAATCCAAATATATTCAATCAGAAAGTTCTTTCTTTCTTAGATAAGGTGGGACAATAAAATGAAACTTTTTACATGGATTCGTAACCATCTCTCCTTGTTCAAAGGACTCTTTTTGATCGCTGTAGCAGTGATCGTTTTAGGTGAATTGCTTTCCTTAAGCAAGACGATTTCCGTCGATCAATTAACGACACTGTTTTCCGAATTAGCGGTTTGGCGCGTTGCATTGATGCTTTTGATTAGTTTGCTTTGTATTGCGCCAATGATTGGTTATGACATTATCTTAAATCGGCTCTTAGGACAAAAGCTTTCTGCCCGTTATTTAAGTGAAACAAGCTGGATCATCAATACCATGAATAATCTTGTAGGTTTCGGCGGTTTTATCAGCATTGGTCTTCGCTCCGAATTCTATGGCAAAGAAAAAAATGGCAAAGATGTTGCTCAAGCAATTTCGAAAATTTTTATTTATCTGATGTCTGGGTTATCACTTTTGTCATTACTGGCATTAGGGTTCGTCGTCTTTGGACCAACAACTGATTATCTGCAGCAATATTGGATTTGGCTATTGGGAGGAAGTTTGTACTTTCCAGTGGTCTATGTCTTAAGTTTGTCGAAGAAGAATGGCTATTTAGGCGGTCTGCCCTCTTCTGACCGCGGTCAACTGATTTTGGTTTCATTATTGGAATGGGTAGGGGTATTTACGGCCTTTATCACCACCGGTATGCTGATGGGGATCTCTGTGGATATTTTTCAAATTCTGCCATTATTTATTGCTGCATCTGTGATAGGGATCGTATCAATGATTCCCGGAGAATTAGGAACCTTTGATGTCATGATGATCATGGGAATGGGTTCATTGAATATTCCCCGAGAAAGCGTCGTAGCGTGGCTTCTGCTATTCCGGCTATTCTATTACATCATTCCGTTTTTGATTGGGGTGCTTTTGTTCTCTAAAAATGTCAGTGTAACGCTCAACACACGCTTTTCTGGTATTCCTAAAGGATTGCTTTTAGAAGTATTCCATAAGATTGAAGTACTGTTGCTCTATTTGACTGGTACGATGCTGGTTTTGTCAGCAACGATTCCGGAAGCATTTGACCACATTCAATGGTTAGCCCATCTTAATCCGATACGGTTGAATTTTGTCATGCAATACCCAAGTATTTTCTTAGGCTATCTTTTCATCATTGCTGGTCGTGGGGTTTCAGCTCGTGTTTCGCGCGCTTATTTTCCAACATTGCTGTTGATTGCAGCAACGATCGGCTATGCGGTCTTAGCCGGTTTCCGCTTTTCAACCATGTGTTTCTTGCTCTTCTTATTGGCGATTATGGTCCTTTCCAAAAGTGAACTATTTCGTAAGCAACTGGTTTATTCTTGGGAATGGCTGACGATCGATGGCCTTTTGATGGGATCTTTGACTGTCCTTTATGTGATTATTGGGGTCTATAACATGCCCCATTTAAATCGTCATCCCGCCCATCGTTCCATTGATTTTCTTTTGTTTCCTTCTGAAAAGTTATGGTTGCAAGGCTTTCTGGCTATCATGATCGTCGCTATCGCGGTCTTGCTTTTCTCACGCTATTTAATGGGACCCAAACATCAAATTGGACAGAGACCTGAGAATGAAAAAATCTTGACTCTTTTAGAGACCTACGGTGGTACTAGTGATAGCCATCTTGTCTTTTTGAAAGATAAAGAAGTCTATTTCTATCCGAACGAGACCGATCCTACCGTCTTTTTCCAGTTTACGACCTATAACAATAAATGTTTGGTCATGGGGGACCCAGCTGGTAAGCAAGAGGATTTTGCTGCTGCACTAGAAGCCTTTATCACAGAAATGGATCAGTGGAATTATTTGCCTGTCTTCTATGAAAGCAGTGAAGAAATGGTCATGCTGCTTCATGAATTCGGCTATGACTTCATCAAATTTGGTGAGAAAGCCTTCGTGGACCTACAGAATTTCACCTTGTCTGGCAAAAAAATGAAGGGTCAACGGGCATTAAACAACAAAATCAATAAAGAAGGCTTTACTTTCGATGTCCTACAACCACCGTACAATGCGGAAACATTTGCCAAGCTACGAGATATTTCTGATCGCTGGCTAGATGGTCGCAAAGAGAAAGGTTTCTCATTAGGATTTTTCTCTGAAGATTACTTGAGCACCGTCCCAATCGCTGTCGTCAAGAACCAACAGCAAGAAATTGTGGCATTTGCTTCTTTTATGCCTACTTATCAGACAGGTTGTGGGTCAATCGACTTAATGCGTCATGATCCTGAAAAAGCACCTAATGGCACAATGGACTTTTTGTTCATCAATCTCTTCGATTATTTTAAAAACCAAGGATTCGAACAGTTCGACTTAGGGATGGCCCCGCTGGCGAATGTAGGGACGTTCAGAAGCAGTTTCATTCAAGAACGGATCGCCTATTTGATCTATAACTTTGGTTCTCACTTTTATTCCTTTGAGGGATTGCGGGAGTACAAGAGCAAGTATGCAGCTTATTGGTCTCCTCGTTATATTCTCTATTCCAGAGATAGTTGGATCGGTTATGTGATGATCGCATTGTTGATAGTAGACAATCGAACTATTACTACGTCTTCTCTTTAGGATAAAAAAAGACTGCGCCACAAGTACCAATAAGACAACAACTATCCAGTAATCAAACTATTGTTCAACAAATCAAAAACGAGCTCCATCCAGGTTTATCAAACAATGGGTGGAGCCCATTTATGTTGGTTGATTCAGTTAGTTTGTTATTCGCTGGTTTTGTCTGTTTGTTCCCAGAGTTGTTTCACAACTGGAATATTGCCTAATTCTGTCATGTTTGATGGTAGAATGACTGTATTCGTCTTACTGTTGACAATATCTTTAAAGGCTTCAATGCCCAAGTAAGAGAGTGAACGTTCGTCTAATTGACTTTCTTTGATTGCTTCATTGATGGCTAAGATCCGTTTACGTTCTGCTTCAGTAATTTTAGCAATTCGTTCTGCTTCGGCGTCTGCATCGATCCGTACACGTTTAGCACGAGCTTCCGCATCAATCTGAGTTTGTTCCGCTCGGGCTTGGGCATCGATCGTCATTTGAGAAGCTTTGGCTTCCGCACTTAAGACAGCAGAAGATTTCTCCCCTTGTGCCCGCGTGATCATGGATTCTTTATCCCGTGAAGCAGTGATCAGTTTGTTCATTGATTCAATGATTTCTTGCGAAACTTTGATCTCACCAATATTGATTCGGTCGATCGCCAACCCATACCCCGCTGTGATATCTTTAATGGAAGTAAACAACGCCACGTTGATTTCTTCTGTTCCGTTGAGAACTTCATTTAGATCCATTTTCCCAATGATTCCTCGCAAATTGGATTGCGCATCTTGGATCATAGAAACGACCGAGTTTTCATTATCATAAACAAACGCCCGGACATCTGTGACATGGTATTTGATGGCTTCATCAATTTGAACGATAACATTATCCTTCGTGATAGCACTTTGCGGTTCAATTTCTAAAGGAATCTGTTTAAGTGATACTCGTTCTCTGACTGTATATAAAATAGGGACTAAAAAGTGTAGACCTGGTTCAAGTGTCTTAACATACTTCCCAAAACTCTCAACTACTTTTACTTCACCTTGTCGAACGATAACAGCAGTGCTTGCCAACAGCCAAATCGCGATCGCTATGACAAGAACGATTAAGATAATTTGTACGATGATCATTGAATATACCCTCTTCCATTTTCAAATAATGTATTGTTCACTTGTGTCAGCAAGATCCCATTTTCAACGCCGATGATCTCCAGCATCACATTCTCTGCTGGAATACCGGCAACAACCCGATATTCAGTATACGTACCAAAGATTCGAATGAATCCGGCATAATGATCTGTCGTGGAACGAAAATATTTCCCGACTGCGCGGTTTTCCATATATTCTACGATTTTAGTCACCCTCTTCACTAACTAACTATCCTTAGATTCTGTGCTATCATCATATCATGTTTTACCTTGCTACACAGTAATTATTTAAACTTTTACTTTCAATTTAATGTAAAAACAAGTAAAAATAAAAAAACCTGCTTTTGCAAGCAACTTAATTGCTTTCCACAATTAAATTGCATACAATCTAATTGTACAAAATCAAAAAAACAGGAGTGAAGTTAGATGAAAAAAATGTATTCTACAAAGATGATCAACACAGGTGGCCGTTCAGGAGAAGTTCATAGTCCTGATCATTCCTTCGAATTATCCATCGCAGCACCTGGTAAACGGGTCGAAAATGCCACTAACCCAGAACAACTTTTTGCCGCTGGTTTTAGTGCTTGTTTCAACAGTGCTCTTGAACTTGTAAAGCAAAGGAAAGGAATTGATGGCGCATCAACTGTAAGTGCACAAGTTTCACTTTATGCCGATAATGAAAGTAGTTTTGTTTTAGGAGTAGAGATTGAAGGATTCGTAGAAGGTCTTTCATTAGATGAAACACAAGAATTACTAGAAATTGCTCATACCGTATGTCCTTATTCAAAAGCAACAGCCGGCAATATTGAAGTAACCGTCAAAGCTGTTAGTGAGTAGACTTTCCGATACAAAAAAGCTATGATAAGAAGCGTCAGTATAAAAAGGAGTGGGGACATGAATGACTTAGCACTTGAAAACCAACTATGTTTTCCTCTATACGCCGCTTCGAAAGAAATTATCAAGCATTATAAAGGATTACTGGACCCTCTGGACTTGACCTATACGCAATATCTCGTGATGCTCGTCTTATGGGAGCAAGGAACATTGACAGTAAAAGAATTGGGCGATTCTCTGTGTCTGGACTCTGGAACTTTGACTCCGGTTTTAAAGAAACTCGAAATGAAAGGCTATCTTTCAAGAACTCGCAATCAAGAGGACGAACGTTCTTTAAATGTGTCATTGACAGGAAAAGGGCAGCTGCTCCATGATTCTGCGGTGAATATTCCCAGTAAAGTCAAAGACTTCCTGCCATTGTCTCCTACAGAACTAGCTGATTTGCATCGCTTGACGACAAAAATGCTGCATCAGTTTCAGAAAACTAGCTAAAAAAGATCCGACTTACCGGATTGCTCGAAACGTTAGCCGAAAAACTAACTTCTTAAGCGCAGTCCATAAGTCAGATCTTTTTTTGTTGGCTCTCTTTGGACAAGCAAGATCACTGATGGTCTTTTGGCATTGAAAGCTCTTGTTTTTTGGCAGTAATTTTGTCCATTAACATCGCTAACTGCTTTTCTTCGAGACGACCAATCGCCACCTGAAGCATAGCAAAAATCTGATCTTGATTAAGAATCGACTGCAGTACTTCTAATTCAGTCACTTTGGGTTGAAAACGACGTGCTAAAACCGAACCGCTCATTTTGATGCTCGCAACTTCCAGTATGCCTTTATTGACTAATTTTCTGATGACTGATAACGAAGTGTTGCGATTCAAGTTAAAACGCTCACTAAAATCACTGCAACATAGTGGTTCCTGAGCATTCCAAAAACAAATCAGAATCTCCCACTCTTTTTTTGAAAAATTCAAATAATCCATATATGCCCCTTTCTCTTTGCTCATTCCATGAACAATGTTATATAGCTAATTTCCTGAATCCAGTCTAACTGTAACGCTGAATTGAAAAGACTTTTCAGTTATTCTTCATTCATACATCAATGATAATCTATATTTACCATTTTTTCAAAATATTTTTAAGATTATTGAATAAATAAAGCGTAAATTTAAACAAATAAACAGCCGACCACTGATGCTGGTCGGCTGCTCCTTGCGATTTTAGGAAATCATTTATTTGATATTGAAGATAAGGCTTTCATGTTCCTGATCTTTCAAAGAATAACCGCAAGATTCTTTATTTAAATGAGTATAATCGGTTTCGATCATTTGGATGATTTCTTCTTCTGTCAAGAATTCATCTCTTACTAGAATCAATGAGTTCAATAAAACAAACCGTGAATCATACCCAAGTATTTCTGGAAAAAGTTCCCAAAAATTTGAACCATCTATTTGTTGGACAGCACATTTGAAAGAATCAATCAATTGGTGGATGTAAGTATATACCTTAGGGTACTCTACTTCCACAAGTTCAAGCACCTCTTTATCGATCACTTTCTCCAAATAGTCGGCTGTTTCTTTATAGAGCATTAAATCAATCACGCGAATTATCAATCCTTTCATGCGGACAGTTCACAGTCAATCTACTGAAACTTCCTACGTATATATATATCATAAAATCGGCTAAAATTATTCTCATTTTGAGGGAATAACGAAGAAAAAAATGAGAATAACATCACAAAGTATGAGTGAAGCTGAATTATACTCAACAAAACAAGGATTTTAGCTAAGAAAAATTTGTTATATATAACGGTAGTATTATTAAAAAAAGGAGGATTTTTACGGACCTGCTTTAAGAATCAAAAAGGCCCGTAACTTATAAGGCAAACATAGCTAGATAATCTAAGTGTCTTGCATCTGCTATCACAAAAATCACAGTTATCAGGTTTGTTTGCTCTTAGTCACGGACCTGCACCTATTAATGTGCCTGATGATTGACTGAAAGAGATGATGCTGTGCTAGTAGAATGATCATTCTTAGCACGAAGTGCAGATAGAATGGATACTGTATCGATCACTTCTTGTAACAAAGCGCCAAACAACGCTGGGATCACACCCGTGCTGGCAATCAACATTAAAACGATACAAATGAAGATTCCTAGCAACACGGATTGGCGCGCGATTCTCATCGTGTCTTGAGAAATCTGTACGGCTTGAGAGACCTTGCTGAGATCATCTTGTAGTATTACCGCATCTGCTGCTTCCGTTGCAGCACTAGTACCATGGGCTCCCATAGCAATACCTATATCAGCTGCTGCTAAAGCTGGGGCATCATTGACCCCATCCCCCACCATGATGATCGGGCGTTCAGCTGGTTCTATTTCTTTTATAACGGCAATTTTTTTTGCCGGCAAGCAGTCTGCTAGAACGGTTTCGATCCCTGCTTCAGCTGCGATCTTCCGAGCAACGAATGCTTGGTCACCTGTCAACATGATCGTCTTTTTCAATCCTTGATGACGCAACTGCTCAACCGTTTGTTTGGCTTCCTTGCGTAATGTATCTTCAAAAAAGATCGTTCCTATCCATTGGTCATCTTTCCCAACACAAACATTGGTTTTAGCTTCATCTACACCAACTGCTCCAACAAATTCAGGTTTACCGATTTTGATCTTGTGTCCAGCAACTGTTGCTTCGATCCCTTGCCCTACCACTTCTTTCAAGTTGGTGACTGGCAGCAAAGTCAGCTTTCGTTCCATAGCAGAAGCAACCAGAGAGCGGGCGAGAATATGAGTGGAATCCTGCTCAGCACTAGCCGCAATGCGCAAAAGCTCTTCGACCGATAGTTGATCAGCAGTCACAGTTATTTTTTCAACGTGCAACTTTCCCTCTGTCAATGTGCCTGTTTTGTCAAAAGCGATCGTTTTTGCTTTGGCTAATTTTTCGATCGTGGTGCCGTTTTTCATGACAATCCCATTGCGGCTTGAGCGACTCATGCCTGCTACTAAAGCTACTGGTGCTGCCAAGATTAATGGACAAGGTGACGCCACTACTAGGACTTCCGCAAAGCGGACAGGATCTTTTGATACAAACCAAGCAATCCCCGCAATCACATAGGCTGCCAACGTAAATGGTACAGCATACTGATCCGCTAAACGAACAAAGCGCGCAGGTTTTGCTTCAGATTCTTTGACTAAACGAACAAGAATTTGATATTGGCTATCTGCTGCTTTTTTCGTCACTTCAAAAGTAATCGCAGTTTCCCCATTGACTGAGCCAGACATCAATTCATCACCAGGATTTTTCTCTACAGGTCGTGACTCACCAGTCAAGGATGATTCATCGACAAGGGTATTTCCTTCAGTGACACAGCCGTCTACGGGAACGATTTCTCCCGGGCGGACGATGACCAGATCACCAATAGCTAGTTCTTCAACCGGAACATCTTTTTTATCATTCAGCCGATGGGCGGTCTGTGGAGAACGTTGCAACAGTTGCCGAAGTTCTCGGCTGGCTTGTTTGCTGGCGTATTCTTCCAAACTATCGCCGCCTGTCAGCATGATCAAAACCATCAAACTGGCCCAATATTCGCCAACAGCAAGTGTAGCAACAATGGCTGTGATCGCTAACAGATCCACGCCATATTTTCCTGAACGCAATGTTTGGATCATGTCGATCAACATCGTCAACGCTGTCAACCCGCCGATGATCGCGATCAAACCAAAAGCAATGGGAGGTCGATCAAAGCCAAATTCAGCGATCAACGCCGCAGCTCCTACGCCGATGGCAATCAAAAATTTACTTAAACGATTCATTTT
The DNA here is from genome assembly GCF_040910045.1 of Enterococcus sp. RTP21361st1_A6_RTP21361_211029. Lineage (NCBI taxonomy): Bacteria > Bacillati > Bacillota > Bacilli > Lactobacillales > Enterococcaceae > Enterococcus > Enterococcus sp. RTP21361st1_A6_RTP21361_211029. The sequence continues at coordinate 12,445 of NZ_JBDGBK010000040.1, forward strand.
ATCCACCTCACCTTTCACCAAAAGCGTATCACTTGCAGGAATGAAATGAAACAAAAAACCGTTAAATGAGAAAGAGAATCGTTAACGTATCAGGCTTTCAAGCCGTTTTCAAAGTTCATCCGCCTCATTGTAGATAAACCTACTGCTGGTGTTTTAAGGTAGCACGTCAAATCTCCCGAATCATTCATACCCAAGAAAATAGCCTATCCGCGTTCACTGATTGCTTTGCGAGGAGAACAGCGTTATCTCGGACATAAACCCGTTGTCCATGTATAATTGATAGTAAGAGATTGATGAAACATCGATAAAATTGTAAAGGAGACGGATCAAATGAAAAAACACTGTAGGTGCGGAAAAAAACTAGATGGCGCTGAAACGAAATGTGCTGCTTGCAAACAAAGCAAAAAACAAAAAATCGAGTCACTTGAGAAATTTGTCAAGTATGGCAGTTTTGCCTTGGCCGCCCTTTCTTTAGTACTAAAAGTAGTCAAAGATCGGGAAAGCTGAGTTCTTATCCTTAGACAGACAAAAAAACGCCGAAATGGCGTTTTTTTGTCTGTCTTTCTGACCAACGTGCATTAGTCTGTGATCGTGCTGTCTAACTGCCAATTGACTTTTCCTTGATAGGTTCCTGGGGAAAGGGTCTCTATCTTAGGAGCAAACCGTAAATAACAATCATACTGACTTAAATCGAGAGAGAGAGCTTTATCGCTAGGCGTCTGCTCAAAAAGTACTTTTTTATCTGAAGTAATGGTGCAAAACAATGAATTATCAGTAGAATCGTATAGAACTAGTTGGACTTCATCAGCCAATGAGGCGCCACTATTCATAAATGGGGTGGTTTGTCCCGATAATTTCCATGTACCTTCACTCGTATTGCTGATTGCGAGAGGCTTGCTGGTTGTTGCAATTGGAACTTTTATTGGTACCAAGCCATTAGAATCCATTGCTCGAGCCAACTCGTTGATTGTGACTGTTGTTCCTTTGAAAGATTCTGGGACTGATTTTAATTCGACGATTCCTCGAAAATCAATGGCAAAGTAATGGATTGCTGATGAATTGCCTTCTGTGTCGACGACATATGTTGCAAAATAATAGGTAGTCCCTGGGGAAAGATCACTCGTCTCTGACTCTAAAGTGTAGTGGAAGGGATCTGACAAATCTGTTCGTTCAAGAACTGTTTTTAGAGTAAAGTCTTCTTCCTGTAATTCCTTCTCTTGTGAAAATAAATCACTTATAAATAATTGCGCCTGCGTAGAATTACTATCTTCCACAGAGATGTCAGTATAGGCATTTCGATTTTGTCGAAGGATCGGCGCAGTTTTCTGCGCTTCTGACATTGTGGCTTGTCCGCTGGTCAATGTTGGTGGGAATTTGCCTTTTACCGTATAAAAATGGGTAGCGGCTCCTCCTGAAGTAAAACTGGATATAAAAGCATTTCCACTAAAGGTAGTCTCAACTGGTATTACTTCATCAATATTCGCATCTATAGGGATCCCACTATACTTGACCCTAAAATGAACAATATAGGCATTCCCTTTTTCCAATTTCGGCAATACTACACTTATTTGTCCTGTCTCTCTTATATATTCGATTGGGGACCCCCCATCAGGAAAACCGTTGATCATGGTATCTTCTGGTTTACCAAAATAGACAGTATCTTTCACAGATACATTATCTGGAAGTGTGAGTTTGAGTTTAATCCCTGGATTCAAACTTGATAGATCGCTTGTTTGTTTAAAATCAATATAGGTTGCATAAGTAATCTCTTTACTTGCATCCACTTCAATTGGTTTATCCATTACTGTTCCCGTGTCCAGCATAAACTGATCTGGCTCTCTTTGGAAGACGCCCGTCCGCATATCAATTTCGACTAGACCTTGAACATCGACGAAAGCGACTGCTTTGTTTTGGGCAAATCCGCCATTGGCACCGGTAAAACCAAAATAAACTGGCGCCGAATTTGTTAAATTAAGATTGTTTTTAAAAGTATCATCGACAGGAATCGATACATCTACATTAAAATCTGGAACAGCATAATGAAATTGTTGCGTAGATTCATTGTAATCCACGATAAAGGTATGCCAATTTCCATCGGAAATGTCCGTAACGCCAACCGTGTTATAGTGATTTAAGACTTTATCCACCATCAGCCAGCCGTCTGTCGTATAAGAAGCATCGGAACCAGGGTAAGACCAAGCAATATGGTGTCCCTTTGTTGTCACATCACGATCCATCATCCGATCAGTAGCAAGGATACCGCCATTATTGTTGTAATATGTATCAAATTCAATTGCGATACTATTTGCGATTGCACCTTGACTAAGTGGGTCTGATCCAGAAATATTCGACCAAACTCCAATTGTTGATCCAGCTTCTGAAGCTAGTGCTTGAGGCCCGCTACTTTGCAACACAAAAGCCAGTCCGGCGCAGTGACCGCCGCAAAGACTGTTTGCTGTCCTTGCAACAGCCAAAAAGTTCCTATAAAAAGAAGCGATAAACAAAAAGATTTTAGCATTTTTTTCATTCTTCTCACTCACTTTCATCGGAGTTTTTACGCCGCTTCACTAACAAGAAAAGGATGATTGCAATCAATAGATAGAACAGAAAATTTCTTTGAGCGATAGCCGCTGCATATATCGTAGTTCGGTTGACAGCTTTTGCTGCTTGACGATCGATAACGACCTTATCATCAAAAACCCATGTGCCTCGCTGAGAGGATAATTCGATGCGAATCGTATAAGTGCCCGGTTTGAGTTCTTCTTGTTCAAATTCACTATAGAGATCTAAGACAGAGTTTTGTGCGAATTGAAAATTTTCTGACTTAAAGCCACCGACGATAGCTTGATTCTTGTCACGTATCGTCGTATTCACGGAAATATTCCCAAATGCGACGGGACGAATATTACTGATACTGCTTTTTAAAGTTGGCTTGCCATTTTTTTCGACTGCTTTAGTTTCAACTAGTTTTAAATCTGGCTTTGGCAGCTCTTGTAGACTTTGACGCATTCGTACCCCTAACTGCAACTGATAGTTTGATTCCAAACTTGCATCAGCTTCGTGAGCAGTTTCCTGAGGTTTGACTTCTTCGAACAAAAAAGCCCCTAAGATTTCTCCGTCAAACACTGTTTCCTTTAAATCAAGTGTAAAAATCACCTTTCGTTCCTCACCAGATTTTAGGCGTACTTCTTAAATGGGGTTTGAAACAAAGCTAGTAAAAGACTTACCTCCATAGTCTTCGGCCGTTTTCTTTCGTTGATAACTGATGATTCCAGTGGAAGCAGAATAACTATTCAGTGCATCAGCGGTGATCGTTATCTCTTCGGAACTCGTATTGTGTACAGCGATAATCAATTCCTGAACAGTCTCTTTATTTACCAGCAAATCGAAATAAGTTGCTTCACTTGCTTGATTTTGGGGAAGTTCTGGTATAACAGTAAATCTGGTGGTCTCAGCATAACCACGAGTCACAGGAAAATAAACAAAGCTGATAAATAAAAAGATCCATACTGCATTCTGAAGAAGTCTTCTCATTGTCATCCATCCTATTACTGTGCTTGATAAGAATTAGATAATGTCCATTCCTGTATAGTCACCACTATAAACATTTTGTTGGGGAACGGTCAACGTTGTGGTCGAAAAATCAAAGGTATTGATTGCTAACCCAGTTGCGCCATCTGCGGTTGCTACTGAAGTAGGATCGGTAGCTCCAGCAACCAATTCAGCATTTGCTGATAAGGCTGCATCTCCTGCTGTTTCGGTACCTTTTAGTGTAATCTTTGCATTTGCTAATTCTTTTTGATCGGCATTCGAGATTTTTGATAATTTTGCTGTTAATTGCCAACCAACTGTGTTTGGATCACGAAAATCAGAAACAGATGACGTTTCATTTGATACCGTGGTGATCACTTTCTCTTGTTGAGCGAAATCTGCGATATTCCCAGTACCAAAATCAAAATTTGAAACACTATCAAGGGACAAAATCCCTGGATTGATGGTTAGTGATGCTTCACTGGTCATTGAAGTAGATGGATTTGCTTCCGCAGCTAAACCAGTCACTGGGACCCCTAAACTACTTATTCCTAAAATACCTAATGCCAACACCATTTTTTTCATAAGTCATTCCTTCTTTTTTGTTTATTAAACAAGATGCCAATTTTCTGGCAATACTTTCATTTTTTCAACCACAAAAAAATGATTGTTTCTTCATCGCCTCACATTGACTTCTCATTTGTACTTAGTATAATCAAAAGTACCAAAAAACGGATCACAAAACCTTACAAATAGGCTTCATATTGTGCGTAAAAATGGAGCAAAAAAGGAGAATACTGATGTACCGAGAGTTCATTTCTCCCGCAGAGGAAAAAAAGCTTGATATATTCAAATCAGTATGTAACACCAATGGAATCAGCTTATTAAAATTATCAAGAGTATTGAAAATCCCCATCAAAAGCTTGCAAAAACATATCTACTTTTTGAATGAAGACTTGAAATATCTGTCCGTCAACCTTTGTCTCGCCAAAAATTTCTACAACCAATATTGTAGCGAAAGAAATGGAGATAGTGCCGAACCTTCTTATTCACAGCTGGTCTATCATTACTTGCTCAGTTCTCCACAATATCAACTGGTTCAGTACCTTATTGGGCATACAGATTCTTCAATGTCCCAGTTATGTTCGGATCTTCACGTTAGCCAATCTCACATGTATCGTCTGATAAAAAAAGTCAGTCTAATATTAAAGAAATTTCACCTCTCAATCTATTCCAATGAAGAAAATATTGTCGAACTTGCTGGAAGAGAGTTGGATATCCGCATCTTTATTTATAGTTTTCTTACGCAAAGTGCACCAACCGAGTTTCAGCTTTTATCTGATCAATATATAACAGAATTCGAGCGATTCAACAGCTTTTTTGATGCTACTCTCTTAGATCAGTTGACTAAAAATAAATTGTTTGCCTTTTGGAAAACAATTACCATCCGACTTTCTCAAAAGAAATATTTGCCTGAAATCGAGAAAAAAGCTCAAGCACTCTTGAACTTTTACTCCTTTTTGCCGATGGAAGTTCTCGATTCGTTCTTTTTCTCCAAAACTAATTTAGATAAACGGATCGCTCAAGCCGAATACTTGTATTTAAATTTCTTTTTGCATATTTTCCTTCCTACAGTTGTTGATCGCCAAAAGATTCAAGAGAGTATTGCGCTGGTTTACCAATCAAAAAAGCCTCTCGTTCATTTTTTTATTGATATGATCGAAGATTGGCGACAAAAATTTGTGCCGACTATGAAGCAAGATTCATTTGACCAACTTCTAAACAGTTGTCTCTTATTTTTTAATCTATCGATTTTTATCGATGTTGATTTGCTGAAAGTTTGGAATTTAGACTATAACTTGCCCGATGAAAGTTCGATTGACAACAATAGTCAAACTTATACAGCAATTGCTCACTTGTTAACAGAACATGTCAATAACTTTCCAAACAATGATTTAGACAAAGAATTCTTTCACCGTAAACAATTGCGTTATCTTGCCCAACTACTCTATCTGGAAACCACCATGCATGAAAGTCCAACTATTCGGATTTACATTCGAACAACGATTCATTATCGAACCAAAATGCTGATAGAAGCCCGTATCCGATCCATCTACTCAGAGAAGTCGGTCTCATTCACTAAAGATATCGAAGGGGCGGACTTGATTATTACCGACAATTACGAAGAAGCAGCGATAACGGAAAAGCTTCTGCTACTCTCAGATATACTTAATATGTATGAATGGGAATCTTTGTTTGCAAAAATCAATCAAGTAATTACCAAAAAAATGTTTGCCCTCACTTGCAAATCCTCTTGTTGAAACAAATTTTTTATCATGATTCCATAAAAAAAGCGAAGCTGAAATATCAGATGGGTTCCTTGCTAAAGCAATGCAAGGCCTCTGTATTTCTTACTTCGCATTTTTTATTGTCGTAAGCGTTTTTTAACAACGGGTTTTAAGCAAAGAAGCTTCCGCCTGTTACACTATAGACTTGTCCTGTGACATAGCTGGCTTCATCTGACGCTAAGAAAACATAAACTGGCGCTAATTCAACGGGTTGGCCAGCCCGTTTTAATAATTCTTTTTGTCCAAACTCAGGGATCGCTGATTGTGGTTGACCTCCTGAAATTTGTAGTGGTGTCCAGATTGGTCCTGGTGCTACAGTATTCACGCGAATACCTTTTGAACTCAATTGTGCTGCCAATCCTTTACTAAATGAAGTGATCGCTCCTTTGGTTGCTGCATAGTCTAACAGATGAGCACTAGGTTCTGCACTTTGGATGGAAGTAGTGGTAATGATACTGCCGCCAGCCGGTAAATAATCCAGGGCTTCTTGAACTGTCCAATACATGGAGATGATATTCGTTGTAAATGTGTCCGTGATTTGTTGGGTGGTCAAATCTTTAATATCTTTGACCGCTTGTTGCATACCTGCATTCAAGACCAAAATATCTAAACCATCCAACGCTTTCGCTGCATCATGAACCAACTGACGCGCAAAAGATTCGTCTTTCAAATCGCCAGGAATCAATACAGCTTTTTGACCTGCTTCTTCGATGATAGTCTTCACTTCTTGGGCATCTTCTTCTTCAAAAGGCAAGTAGTTGATAGCCACATCCGCGCCTTCTTTAGCAAAGGCAATGGCTGCTGCACGACCGATGCCTGAATCCCCGCCTGTGACTAATGCTTTGCGGCCTGCTAATCGTCCTGAACCATTGTAGCTAGTTTCACCACAATCTGGTACTGGCTGCATTTTTCCTTGGACCGCTGGTGCTTCCTGTTCCTGCTTTTCAAATGTGCCGTTATAGTACTTCGTTAATGGATCATTGATTTTTTTTGACATGTTCATTTCCTCCTTATTTTTTTCATGCTCGTCATGTAGAACCATGACCTTACTTAAAAGTGTAGAGGAATGTTCATGAAATGAAAAACGAAACGCTCACTTCATGGAAAAATGCGTTTTTCTTGCAATTTTTGAAAAAAAGGACCACGAATCCTTAAGGATTCGTGGTCCTTTGATTTATTTTGCGGTTATTGTTAATAGCGCGTCACGGAGAGCCTCATAATCAGATGCTGTTTGTAGGAACAGATCTGGCTGACTTTGGTGACTATCTACCGTATTTGACGACTGAGTACAGTTCCTTTTTACTCTTCTTTTTGTGCGGCTTATGCGGGTTGCTCTTTTTAACCGGTTATTTATTGAATCACCGTTCTTTCCAAGGATTGGCTCATCTATTCGATGTTTCCGGTAAACTGGTGACAGACTTCGTCACGATTTTTGCATTAGGGGTCACACTGATGAACATGGCGATCATGGGGATGCTGCTGCTTGTATTCATCTACTTGCTTGGGGGCCAGCTATCAGGCCCATTACTTGGTGCTGTTCTGACAGTGGTTGGCTTTAGTGCTTTCGGAAATCACTGGAAAAATAGTATGCCGATTTTGATTGGGGTCGTTCTTGCCACACGTTTAGGCTTTACCACTGAGACTTCGACCTTTCAATTGCTGTTGACTGCGATTTTTGGAACAAGTTTAGCACCAATCAGCGGCTACTATGGACCAATTGCAGGAATCTTTGCCGGTATTGCCCATGCGGCGTTAGTAAGCAATATTACCTACTTACATGGCGGGTTGAATCTTTATAATAATGGTTTTTCCAGTGGCTTTGTGGCGGCAGCTATGGTACCTTTGTTAGATGAGATCAACCAAATCAAAAGGCGGATGAACCAATGATAGAAAAGGAACAAGCACGGCGGATCGTGGATGAAGTGGTCACCTACTTTCTTTCCCACGACTGCCCTCATATCACTACTGAGATGTCTTTCGAAAAAACAGGTTTTCGAGCCATTATTGCTGGGACCTGTCCAGAAGAGCCCAGTGATTTAGCCGTATTTGCGGAAATGTTGAATACCCCACGAGACATTGCGCTAGAAAGTTATTATATTGAACTTTTAGGCGGGCACCAGTCGATTCATGAAGAAAAAGACTTTTATTTATTAGGATTGTTGATCGATGAAGCAACAATCAGTTACGAAAAGGATCGCTTGATCATTACATTGTTTCGAAAAAAATATTGAAGGCCATGGGATCTCTTTGATGAAGGAGGTCCCATGGTTTTTCGTTTACAACGGTCTCTTGATACACGGAATGCGTTGAAAAGGTGAACCTTTGGTTAACAGCTCCCAATACAAAGGAGGGCATCATGAAATTGTTTTCATGACAAAAATGAAAGTTTATTGATAGGTTTTTCACACTACGATTGTTTTTACGCCCGCTATAATTCTCTTTAGACTTTACAAATTAAAGGAAGTGAGAATAGATGAAGAAATTTTGGATCGGCCTGGGTATCCTAATGATCGTTTTGTTTGCCGGGTTACAAATTGCTGAGAAAGTCATCATGGGCGGCCAAAGTTACTATGTTCAGATCACGACCGATGGCGAAAAGATCGAAACCGAAGACGATCGAGGCAATCAAGTGATCGAATATAAATATGAACTACCTGGTTACGACAAAGACGCAAAGAAGAAAAATCTGGAATTCTTAGGGATGAAAGATCGTCCTTTGAAAAAAGACGCTTACTTAAAAATTACCTGGAATCAAAACAAGGGCGTGACTTCCTATGAAGAAGTGCAAAAGAATGCTATTCCTGAAAAAGCGTTGAAACAATTAGAAAGTGAACGGTGATAAACAAATGGCAAAAATAATTGAAGCAAACGAATTAACGAAAGTTTACGGCAAAAATAATGAGAAAAAAACCGAAGCCCTAAAAGGGATCAGCTTTGCGATTGATAAAGGCGAGTTTATTGGTATTATGGGTGCTTCCGGTTCTGGTAAATCAACGTTGTTGAATATTTTATCCACATTGGACCATCCATCTTCCGGAAACATCCGCATCAACGAAAAAGATATCACAAAATTACGCGGTGATGCATTGGCAGATTTTCGCAGTAGAGAAATCGGCTTTATCTTCCAAGATTTCAATCTACTAGAAAATCTAACGGCTTCCGAAAACATTGCTGTGCCTCTCTCTTTACAAGGCGTACGGCCGAAAAAGATCAAACAGCTCATTCAACAAGTCGCGAATCGCTTATCCATCAGCCAAATTTTGGATAAATATCCTTCCGAGATCTCTGGTGGTCAAAAGCAACGGGTAGCCGCTGCGCGAGCATTAATCACCGAACCAACGATCTTGTTTGGGGATGAGCCAACGGGTGCCTTGGATTCAAAAAGTGCCAAAGATTTATTAGACATGATGGATGATTTAAACAAAAATGACCAAGTATCGATCTTACTCGTAACACATGATCCCCTTTCGGCAAGTTATTGCAAGCGAATCTTATTTATCAAAGATGGTAAGATCCATCAAGAAATCAAACGAAATAATCAAACCCAAGAAGACTTTTATCGTCAGATCTTAGTCATCTTAGGAAATCTGGAACAGTAGGAGGATAATGGTATGCTTTGGAAATTATCACTTACTGGTATCAAAGGCCGCTTAAAAGACTACATCGTCTTGTTTTCTGGTCTGGTTATGGCTTCTGCCATCTTTTATATGTTTCAATCAATGGCTAGTAATGAAGAATTCTTGAAAAACAATTCAACGATTGGTGTCGTTGTCATTATCTTTCACTTTGGAACGGTCTTACTAGGAATCATCACATTTGCCTACATTCTCTATGCCAATTCTTTCCTAATGTCGATGCGGCAGAAGGATTATGCCATGTTTATGATGTTAGGAGCAAAAGGACGAAAAATCGCCCAAATGATCTTCATCGAAACATTTTTTGTAGGGATTATTGCAACCATTACTGGTGCTTTAGCAGGTATCGGATTGACGAAAATTGTCAATGATCTTTTAGTACAACAGTTAAATATAAAGATTACTCATTTTTCGCCATTCAATGTAAAAGCACTTGTGATCACACTGGTCTTTTTTGCCATTCTCTTCCTGATCGCAGCAATCGTCAATGCTTCAGCCATTGCCAAAAAAGCCATCTTGGATTTGTTGAGAGAAACTAGTACACCTGCACAAATCAAGCAAAAATTCCCATTCTTATTGGTTCAAACCCTTTTGGGGATCATCTTTCTTGGAATCGGTTATTATGTTATGAGCGATCTAATGAAATTTCAAATTATGGGTATTGCGATTGCCCTAGTCACGATCGTTTTGGGAACCTATCTAGTTTTCCGCTCTGTGATCGTATTGATTTTGACATTATTAAAGAAATCAGATGCCATCGCACTGAAAAAATTGAATAATTTCACTTTGTCTCAGTTAAACTTCCGTATCCGTGACTATACGCAGATGCTTTCGTTAGTATCCATGCTGTTCGCATTAGCACTGGGCGCATTAACCGTTGGCCTTGGTTTCAGAAATGAAATCCCTAAAATGGCCAAAGCGATGACCTCTTATGACTTGGTTCTGAATAATGCCCAAACTGTCGACCAACAAAAAATTGCGGATTTACACCCAACATTGAATGTCAGCTATCGCCAAAAAGAGGATGACACAGCCGTTTATTACATTCAAGAAGAATTTGACAAAGATCCTTTGATCGTTACAGAACAGGGAGATCTTAGTCAGAGAGATGGTTACCGCTCACTAAATGGCCAAGCGATCGCAGCTGATCTTGCAGAACAGGACCAGCTGCGCAGCTTTGAATTGCCAGAACAGCGAGGGAAAGAAGTCAAGCTGCTTTCTGCCAATGCCTTTGAACAAGTGAACGCACCCGAAACGATCTTACAAGTCATTCAAGTCAAAGACTTTGAAGCTGTCCTGCCAAAATTAACAGCACTTGCTAAGCTGGATCAAAAAAACAATCCATCCTTAGCAGGAGAAAGTAATCTTATGCAACGAGCGGATGCTTATGACACATTCAACGGCATTTTCTCAGGATTTGAATTCATGGGCTTCTTCTTAGGAATTGCCTTTCTAACAATGTTAGCTAGTTGCTTGATGTTCAAAATCCTTTCAGGGGCTAATAGTGATATTATGCGCTACACCATGCTTAGAAAAATCGGTGCTCGCAATGGGCTTCTGAAAAAATCGATCCGCAAAGAGATCGGCGTGCTTTTCTTAGTCCCAGGATTATTAGGAATCGTTCACGTACTATTCGGACTGCAAATGTTTAAAATGCTATTGAGTGATCCCTATGATCAGATCTGGTTACCATTTGCGATCTTTGTTGCCCTTTATGCCGTTTATTATCTTTTAACGGTATGGCTCTACACCAATATCGTTTTAAAAAATACCGGAAAACAATAAGCACCCGCAAAATGAACACAGTGAAATAGACAGCAAAAAACCTACGTCCAGTGTGAACTGACGTTGGTTTTTATTTTGATCTGAAGCACTGGTCTTTGTTTTCGAAAATGAGCTGATTTTCTCAGCAACATCCCTTTAACAGCTTCTATGCCAACACATGCTTTTTATTGGATTCAGTTGGTTGGTTTATATCCGAGATGCATGGCTACAGTACCTCCACTATAGCTTTTGACAACTATATTAGTCAGTCCTGCTGATTGAAAGTAGTGAGACAACTCTTCTTTGCCAGGAAAATCTCTAGCTGATTCTTGCAACCAAGAATATTCTGGGTAACTTTTAGCAAACAGTTTTCCTAACAGCGGCATAATGAATCGGAAATACGCATAATACAGCTGCCGCCAACCAATTAAATTGGGCTGTGATGTTTCCAGACAAACCACTTTTCCGCCAGGTTTTACGACCCGCTGCATTTCTTTTAGAACGGTTACAAGATCAGGAACATTTCTCAGACCAAACCCGATCGTCACAACATCAAACGTATTGTCTGCAAAAGGAAGTGCCATTGCATTTCCTTGCATCCATTCGATCTTTGTCTTTTGCTCCGCTGCTTTTTTCTTTGCCACAGCCAACATATTCTCACTAAAATCAATGCCGATCACGTTCCCAGTAGATCCTGTTGCTTCTGCCAGTGCCAATGTCCAATCTCCTGTTCCGCAACAGACATCAAGGATATCATTACCTGCTTGGACTTGCATCCGTTTCATCGTATCTTTTCGCCAGCGTTTATGTTGTTGAAAAGAAATCACGGTATTCATCTGGTCATAGTTCTCCGCAACACGCTCAAAAACGTGATGGACACGTGCTTCCTTGCCTTTGTCGCCTATCAACCTCTACACCATCCTTTTGCCTTCCAATCACGCAACCTGCGTAACCAAACGATTGAAAGCTTTTTCCATTTACTACAAAATTTAGTGTAGCATGGATAGTCAAAAAAGAAAAAATTTCTGTTTAAATCTGCATATTTTCTATTAACGTCTCTATTCTTTTCGCTCTCAGTTTTCGTAACTCTTCAAACCATTAGTAGAATTGGTGGTAACGCAGCAGAAAGGCTATATAGATTCAGGAACATTTCTAAAAAAAGGCTCCTGCGACATGGACACATCGCAAGAGCTTTCTCTTATAGATCAGCAATTATTTGCTTTGGTCCAGTTTCAGCAGTTACTGATTTTTTTTCTTTCTTGATTTGAAGAAACCAAGACTACCGATCGCAACCAGTGCAGCACCGATCATTGATGCAAACCAAGTACTTTCACTGCCAGTTTGCGGCAAGTATTTGTCTCCACGGTGCTGCTTCATTGATGGTCAGAATGACTGAAGAACCTGGCTCTGCGGTTCCGCTGACTGTTTCGTCCCCGGCAATCGCTGGATCAATGAGTGGCGTAGCCGTTTTTTCCATAGGTACTGTGATTGGTGTATTACCACTGCGGTAGTCTTTGCCACCAGGGGTTACGATCGCTGCGACGTTCAAGTTTTCTTCTGAGTCCACTTGATCTGGCGCGATCACGATTCGGTAATTGCCTTCTTCATCGGCTGTGCCGGTGCCCACAACTTCGCCTTGAGCATTGGTGATTTCAATCACTGCATTAGCCACTGTTTCCCCAACAACGGGATAGCCATCGGTCTGATTGCCGCTGATTGATGCGGTTGGTGCATCAACTGTCAAGCCATCCACTGTTACTGTGATTGGGGCACTTGGATCCTTGCCATCGGTTTCTGCCACGACAGTTATAGTGTCGCCTTCCGAAACTTCTGGTACTTCAGCGGTCCAGTTACCTTCCTCATCTGCTTCAACGACGACTGGATCTTTGTCGCCATTGGTGATGGTGACAGTTGAACCTGGTTCTGCTGTTCCGCTAATTGTATCGTCTCCGGCTGTGACGGGATCAATCGTTGGGATTCCTGTTTGGTTGTCTTCTGGTACAGTGATCGGCGTGTTGGCGCTGCGGTAGTCTTTCCCACCAGCTGTTACGATCGCTGCGACGTTCAAGTTTTCTTCTGGAGCTACTTGATCTGGAGCGATCACGATTCGGTAATTGCCGTCGCCATCAGTAGTACCACTACCTACGACTTCTCCTTGAGCATTGGTGATTTCAATGTCTGCATTCGCAGTTGTTCGACCAGCTACAGGATAACCATCTCTCTGGTTACCAGTAATTGATGCAGTTGGTGCAGAAACACTTATTCCGCTGACGATGACACTGACAGGTGTACTTGGCTCTTTGTCACCAACAGTAGAGTAGCTACCACAGTCACTGTTTCGCCTTCAGAAACTTCCGGTACATTCGCAGTCCAATCACCTTGGTCATTCGCAACGACCGTCACTGGCTCTTCTCCGCTGACAGTTACCACTACATTGGCGTTCGGTTCAGCTGTACCGCTGATCGTTTGATCCCCGGCATTCACCGGATCGATCGACGGCGTTTCAGTTTGGTTTTCTTGTGTATCGGCTGGCACAACAACCGGTGTTGCTCCACTACGATAGTCTTGCCCTCCGGCAGTCACAATTGCTGTAACATTCAAGTTTTCTTCTGGGGCGACTCGATCGGGGGCAATTACGATGCGATAGTTGCCATCGCTGTCAGTCGTTCCACTGCCGACAACGTCTCCTTGAGCGTTCGTGATCTCAATCGCTGCATTCGGTGTTGCTTTCCCAATGACCGGATAGCCATCTGTTTCATTGCCACTAATGGAGGCTGTAGGTGCTGCAACGGTCAAACCTGCGACGCTCACTGTCACTGGCTCGCTTGGATCTTTGCCATCTGCTTCTGCCACAACGGTCACTGTTTCCCCTTGAGAGACTTCTGGTACCTCAGCTGTCCAGTTGCCTTGGGCATCCGCCACTGCTGTGACTGGCTGTTCATTTCCGATAGTCACTGTTACTGTTGAATCTGGTTCTGCTGTTCCGCTGATAGTGGTATCACCAGCCGCAACAGGATCGATGGTTGGTGTTTCCGTTTGTTCTGCTGCAGGTTCTGCTGCTGACCAGATGGAATTATTGCCATCCTCATCTGTAAATAAATCAAGTGTGAGTAGATTAGATTGAGAAAAAGTACCTGCAAATCGAGCTTCGTATGGATTCGACGGATTCGTCACACCATTTGCAATCAGCTCTGAAGTCGTTGGTGTCGTCACGGTCGTTGGCATCCAACTGTCGTTTGACCTAAAACAGATGCCGATGCGATTTGATCAGCAAGATCTGTCGTTCCATTCAACACAGCTTGTGCAGCATCGACGGTAACATTCAGAGTGGCTTTAGCTGTGTTGACTGTTTCTTGGACAAGTGTATTGACGCCATCGATCAATGAGCCAATCCCAGGAATGTTACTTGCTCCGCCCAAGATGCTCACTTGGATTTGCGCCTGTTTCAAGTTCTCCAAAATGGATTGGATGCGTTGGTTGACCACAATGAATAAGCCGTCATTCACATTGGCAATCAAGGCACGTTCATTATCTGTCAATCCAGCAGGCACTTCAAAATCGGCTTGTCCAAATTGTCCTAACTGATTCAATAAATCCAATTGTTCATAGATGTCATCTAGATTGACGGATACTACTTGACTGATATCAACGATGGAAGCTGCTTGATACAATAAATTTGGAAAGCCATTAATCGTCTCTGGAATCCCTAATGCATCCGCTAAGTTCTGATTCACAAGAGCATCCACCGTTCCTACCAATGTGTCAACAGCAGGCGTAAGCGTTCCAATCAGTGTTTGGATAGCGGCAATATTTTCAAGTTGCAGAGTGATATTTGTTGATACCCGGGCATTGCCATTTGGTTGTACAAAGCCAGTCAGCCCTTTTGGCACACCAACGATTGCTACTTTATCACCGTTTAAGACGTCAAGCGTCACCGCATTCGATCCGCTGATGGTAAAGTTGACTGGGTTGGTATTTCCAGGATTTGAATATGGCGCTGCAGCACTTGTTGCAGAATCATTTGATGCTTGGACATTACTAAAAATCTCAGCAGAAACAAATGATGCTTCTGCGATCTTTGGTTCCCACAACAATGTAGTGGGAACAACCACAGAACTCGTCAGTAACATCCCGCTGACCGTTAAATTCGCTAGTAGCGATTTTTTGTTTATTGCGCGTCTTTTTCTCCTTGAATTCATTATTTTTTTATAGTCATTGCCCTTCATTCTTACTCCTCCTATTCAAATAAATACAACCAACAAAAGTGACCAACCAACTTTGGCATTCGTCTTTTGATGTTCGCTATGATCACATATTCGGAGAAAGAGATCACAAACAAAAAACGTTTACAAAATAAAAAAACACCCATTCAAATACTCGAAAAAATCTCAATTACATTTTTCAACATACCAGAACGATTTCCGTGCTTTTTTTGTGATTAAATAACTAAAATATTCAGTTATTTAAGCAAATTCTAGCATTTTTATTTTTATACAACAAATTATTAACACCATGAAAAATTAAAAAAATTTTTATTGGAAATAAAATAACAAAAA
>NZ_JBDGBK010000041.1:0-27861 GCF_040910045.1 Enterococcus sp. RTP21361st1_A6_RTP21361_211029
AGAACAAACCGCGGAGACACTCAATTATCATGAGAAAGCCTTCTTGCAAGAATTAGAAGTGCTTTTGACACAACAACAAACACGAATTCAACTGAAGCAAGGCGAGTTGGACAGTAAATTATGGAATCCCCAAGACTGGTAAGACCATTTTTGACAACATGAAACGCCCAACAATTGATTGCTAAGCACAGTAAACGACGTGGCTGAATGAAACAGAAACTTGAAAAAACTAAGTGTTCTGCTAGCACGTCTCTGATTCCTATTTCAACTAACATCTACTAAATGGTAAAATCCCCCTAAGAGGTCGCTAGTCAGCTAACTCTTAGGGGGATTTCTATCTCAGGTGGGTGTATTGTTTGGAGTCAGTTCTTTTTGGTTGCTTCAATATACGCTTGTTGTAGTTTAGCAGTCACAGCTCCTAGCTGTCCAGTTCCCACCGGATGACCATCGATACCAACAATTGGCACGATTTCCCAGACAGAATTGGTAATAAAACACTCATCAAATTCTGCTAATCGATCAATCGCAACGGCTTCTTCCTTAACTGGTAGCTTCAATTCCTGACACAAGCTTAAAACTTTCATTTTTGTGATCCCAGGTAAAACCAGATTGCCATCCGGATGCGTATACACCGTTCCTTTGGAAACAAACCATAAATTTGAAGCGGAAGCTTCCGTAAAAAAGCCCTCTCGATGCAGTAGTGCTTCATCATAACCATTGGACCGAGCCTCCTCTAAAGAGAGCAGATTCCCCAAAAGGCTTAATGATTTGATGTCACAATGAAGCCAACGCTGGTCAGGGATTAATGTGGCTTGAAGACCATTACGCTGCATGTCCACTGGACGATGGAATGGAATAACATTTGCAGTAAGGACACTTTTTATCGTCCCTTGAGGAGGAAAAACATGATTTCGCGGACTTAAAACCCCTCTTGTCACTTGCAAATACACTTCTCCGTCAGTGATTCCCTCAATGTCGATCAATGAACGTAATCTGTCTTTGAGAATGGTGGTTTCATAAGGCAATGTCATTTTTATTTTAGCGGCACTGTTCTCTAGTCGCTGCAAGTGCTCTTCGGCCATGAACATTTTCCCTTGATAAATGCGAATAACTTCGTAGATTCCGTCTCCATACTGGTAGCCGCGGTCTTCGATATCGATTTGAACCTCTTGTCGATCAACGATCTCTTCATTCCATAAGACTTTCATGATAGCCTTCCCTCACTTTGCGATTTTATCAAAATTTTTTTTGGTAGATATAGGATAGGTCTTTACTATACCATTTTTCACCAATTTTTTTAAAGCCATTTTTTTCGTAAAAGCGCTGGTTTCTAAGGGAATATGCTGGTGTTTCTAGTATCCAGTAATCGACGGGAAATCGTTTTTCAAATAATTGCCAAGCAAGAGTCCCAACCCCTTTACCAATAAAATCAGGGTCGAGACAAAAGTAGCAAATCTGGTGTTTACTAGGATTTGCCACAATCAAACCAATAATGCCATTTTCTTGCAGCAGGTAAAGACTGAGATCTGGATCTTGCTTCACTCGTTTCAATAATTCTCCATTATGATAGCCAGATGGACCGTCTCGTTTGTCTGCCCCCAAATGGCATGCGGTATCTGCATCAAAAGAGGTCCGTATTATTTTTGCTAGTACAAAATCTTCTTTGTCCCCTGCATATTCAACGATTTTCATTTTCTTTTCCTTCTTGCTTTACATGTTTTTGCTGTTGATAATAGCGGGTCAAAGTGCCTGCCATGGCCATCACGATCGAATAGACCGGCAGCGCAACGATCATTCCTACAAATCCTAATAAATTCCCGGCGATCAATAATAAGAAGACGGCAATGATAGGATGGATATGTAGCACTTTATTCATGACGATTGGTGAAACAACATACGACTCGCCAAATTGAATGATCGTAATGCCAATAACTAACAAGACTGCTGTTTTCATATCTTGACTCAGAGCAAACAAGAATGCTGGTGCCGCGCCGATAAAAGGACCAAAATACGGAATGATATCTAGAACACCACAGATTAAGCCTAGTAACAAGGCATTTTGCAAGCCTAAAAATGTAAAGATTAGATAGCTGAAGACGCCAACATACAAACAGACAAGTAGCTTTCCGCTAATATATGCTGAAGCAGCTTGATGAAAATCTTGACACAACTGCAGAATAAGAGAGCGAAATTTTTTTGGTGCTTTCGAGACCAAAAGATCAGGAACCTTATGTCCATCTTTAAACATATAAACCAATAGCAACGGAATCGTGAACAAAACAATCGCTGAATGAGAGACGATTGCTACCAAACTTGTCAGACTATTCGTAGCCCCAGTGATAAACTGAGCAGCGAGATTACTGATTTGGTTGATATCCAATGAATCTAACAGTGGACCAAATAATTCCTCAAAAGAAGAATGATCGATATTGTCAATGATTCTGTTGATGATGTAAGGAATCTGATTGATAAAACGTGCCATTTCGTTAATCAGTGCCGGACCGATCACCTGAATGATTAAATAAGCAGCAAAGAGGATCAGAAGCAATGTGACATAAAGAGCGAGATGTTGATTGCTGCTCCTTTTTTTGATCAAATTGAAAAAAGGCAAAAAGATATAAAAAATAAATACAGAAATCAAAACGGGTAAAAAGACACTAGCAAAAATGGCTTCTAGCGGTCGGAAGACAAACAGAATATTTGAATAGATCCATATGCCTAGTCCCACCAAACAAATAAACACAAGTACTGCAAATAATTTCGACTTTTTTAATAGCTCCAAAGAAAAACCTCCTGTTTTTTTGTTAAACAATCATTACTAGTTTAGCATATTCACTATGTCTTAACCGATTTTTTTGTCACAAAAACAAAATTTCAATAAAATTATTTCATTAATGTTATTAAATTTGACGTTTTCTGAGTTCCCGCTAGAAAAACGAAACAAGAGGTTTGCTAGAGACAAGTCCTTGCTACGATCAAAAAAACTAGTGGCATCAGTCTGATAAACCTTCGATCACAACAGTCAAGATCAGCCATTATAAGACGACATCCAGAGGACGGCTTCTTTAGTGATCGAGTGTGTCTTCTTGGTTAAGACTTATGCCACTAGTTTTTCCTACTTCTTTTCTTACTTATTTACCTACTTACTTCCCTGTTTACTTTCCTACTTCTTTTCCTATTATTTATTAGGAAGATAGACCTTCACTAACTTTGTTAGCGGCATATAAAAAGGCGACCGCATGACTTTTCTCCACTGTTTGGAACCCGCAAGCTTCGTAGAAAGCCCGCGTTTTTTTCGTATCGTCAGTTAATAAAATTTTTTGACGAATTTTCGGGTAGTCTCCTACTATTTTTTTTAGTAACGTTTGCCCGATTCCCTGCCGCTGGAATTCTTTCAATACGAGTAAATCTTGGATATACAAAATCGTTTGCTGATCCGTTATTCCTCGCACCAAACCAACTAAGCGCTCTTGCTGCCAAGCAGTGATCATGTGGGATTGCTGAAGTGCTGCCCACAAGACTTCTGGTTCGCGAATATACAAGGACCAGCCAGCATCTTGATACAACGAAAGGATTTGTTGTGGGTCCTCTGGAAGGTGTTTGCTATAGTGAATCGTTGATGAATTGTTTTCTTTCTTTTGAATTGCTGTTCCTTGGCCGTTCTCTGAGACAGCTAGCCATTGGTTATAAGTGAGGCTAGTAAAGTGTTCTTTTCTTTGTTCATTTAACAGAGGAACCTCGACTGTTTGAGTTAACTGA
Organism: Enterococcus sp. RTP21361st1_A6_RTP21361_211029; assembly: GCF_040910045.1. NCBI lineage: Bacteria > Bacillati > Bacillota > Bacilli > Lactobacillales > Enterococcaceae > Enterococcus > Enterococcus sp. RTP21361st1_A6_RTP21361_211029. The sequence goes on from NZ_JBDGBK010000041.1 coordinate 3,760, forward strand.
TAGACAAAACCGCATTTCTGTTGGACGCGCCAAGATTGTTCATTACCATCATAATAGCCTGCCCAAACCGTTAGCTTCGGTTCCCTGGCAAACTGATCAGCAAGGATCGCAGTCAACGCCTCCACTGTATAGCCTTGTCCCCAGTAAGCTTTCCCGATCCAGTAGCCTACTTCAACTGCAGGCGGGAGCATAAATTCTTTGCTGATTGGCATAATACCAATACTGCCAATCGGCATGCCATCTTTCAGACAAATAGCATAAGTCGTTTCATTCGTGTTAAAAACATCCGTAATAATTGTTTCGCTTTCTGCCACAGATTGATGCGGCGACCAGCCGGCTCTTGGGCCGATAGCAGGATCTTTTGCCAACTCAAACAACTCTTTGGCATCAGAATTCTGCCAATGTCTTAAAATTAAACGCGTTGTTTCTATCATCTCTTTCCCCTCTTTCGGACCTTTGCTGTGAGCATCCTATATATTTATTGCATTTCTAGCGCTATTTCTACCATTATTGGAAACACTTGCGTATTGTTGCAAAATAGCTTGATTTTTACTGAAAGTTATCTTCGCTAGCTTATTTCCTGCGATCAATTACGTTTGCGCGCCGTCGCCTTTCGCAAATGCTTGCCTTTCCTGTGCTTGTTTTCTTAATTTCTTTTGCGCTTTCTTCGATCCACGGTCGATATCTCGGTTAAATTTCCGTTCTGCAAATGAATGGAACAGACTCTCCAAGTCATACCCTGCTGGATATAATTCTTCTCTAGACATCAGAAGCTTGACTCTTCTAGTGGGAACGATAACCAATGATTCATCCAGCAAAATCTGTGCTTGACTGCTTTCTAAATAGGCATAAAACAAGCCCGTTTGATTTGTCTCTGTGTAAGAGATGCGATCGCCTTTTTTTAAAGTAGCCACGGATACTTGCTGTCGTTCTTTCTGGATGCCTTTAAATACTGCTTTTTCCGTTGGATACTGTTTCGTTTCTAAGTATCGTTGTGCTTTAGCAACGATTTCTTTAGAGATTGACATCTTTTCTGCGATCCAAAAGGCATTACTGGTACCCACAGCATCAGAAAGCAGCCGATATTTAGGTGTCAATGTTTCTGGATCAAAAGCCATTGCAGCCGTATGGAAATCTTGATGATCAATAGCAAACTGTTTGATTTCCCCATAGTGGGTAGTAGCGATCAAAAGCGCACCTGAATGATAGATGGCTTCCATGATCGCAATCGCTAAAGCAGCTCCTTCATTTGGCTCTGTTCCGCTGCCGATCTCATCCAGCAATACAATGCTTTGCCGTGAAGCATGCTTGACGATTTGGGCAATGTTGTTCATATGTCCCGAAAAGGTACTTAATGCGTTCGCTAAACTTTGTTGATCCCCAATATCCATCCACAGATTTTTCAAAAATGGAACCTGACTTCCCCCAGCATGTGAAGGAAAGAGACCATAGTGCGCCATCACACAAACCAGTGCCACAGTTTTTAACACCACCGTCTTCCCACCGGCATTGGGACCTGTGATCACCAGACAGCGAGCATCGTAACCAAGTTGTAATGACAGAGGAACTGCTGCTGCTCCTAACAATGGGTGTCGAACTTCCTGTAAGTCGATTACTTCTGCTTCATTGATTTCTAGCGGAACACCATGAATTTCACGACAGTATTTTGCTCGAGCAAAGATGATGTCCAATTCAACCAATACATCCAGACAGGTAAAAATTTCTGTTAAGTTTTCTGCAAGCAGTCCAGTCAATCCAGCTAAAATTTGATACTCCTCGGCAGTCTCCTCTGCTTTGGCCATTATCAAGCGATCGTTCAAGCGAATCGCTGCTTCTGGTTCAATGAAAACTGTTGCCCGTTTATTGGAGCGTTCAATAATCTGCCCTTTGATCTGATGTTGAAATTCGGAGCGCACAGGTAGTGTGTAGCGATCATTTTTTTGAATGATTCGTGCATCTTGTAATAGTCGTGGATCTTGCAAAAACTTTGAAAAGACTTTTTTCAATTCTGCTTCATGCTTGGCTATTTGTCCCCGGATTTTCCTAAGTTCACGACTGGCATCGGTGTCAATCCGGCCATTTCGGATTTTGTCAAAAATTGTTTGTGCGGTGTCTGAAAAATCCGTTAATCCTTGCGCATAGCCAGTAAGCCGCGGTGTCTGCCACTGGTTTTTTTCAAACATCTGACGGATCAATCGAAAAGACCGTAAAAAGTCTCCATAATCGATCAATTCTCTCGGCTCTAAAATCAAGCCTTTTTCGATTTTTGTCGTATGATGCAAAATATCAGACAGGCCCATGAATGGTACTTGTTGCCCAGAGCCTAAGAGGGCCATTGCTTCTTTTGTCTCCGCTAGTCTTTTTCTAGCGGAATGAATAGAAGAGGCCGGTTGTTGTTCGGCAAATCGTTGCTTGCCATAATCACTAAGGATTCGTTGACTAACAGTTGTTTTAATTGTGTCAAATTCAGTTTCTTGTGGGATATTCATATGAGGTCCTTTCTTGTGCCCGTGAAACGTCTCTCCTCCACGTTCAAAAAAAGTGTACAAAAAAGGTGACAGTTCCCCATCACCTGTTTTTATCAATAACGATTTTGATCGGTATCTGCAGGCACAACAAATAAACTTAGTATTGTTTATTTGTTTAAATTTGCTGGTTAGATACCTAAGACACTCATCAAGAGACCTCTTTCTTTTTTTGAACGATTTTCTTTATTTTAGTATATCTATGATCGAATTGTCAACATCATCTATTTTGCCGGTTCATTATGTGTTTGCATATCCAATTCAGAATGTAATCGCTGGATCACTAGCTGTCGTTCCTCATCAGAGATTGCTTGGTAAGAAATCCCTGCTTCTCCTTGCAATCCATCTCCCGTAAAGCCTGTCCCCTGTATTTGATAGAGATCAACTGTTGTTAGGGTAGACTGGTAACTCGTTATTAATCGTGAGATCTGCTGAAAAGTGAGATCCGTTTGGCCGTTTTCTCCAACGATCGACATGAGCTCTTGGTACTGGAACAAACTTGACAGAGACAGCAATTCTTTAGCGAGGAGCTCAGTCACTTGTCGTTGTCGTCTCTGCCGGCCATAATCCCCTTCTGGATCATCTTTACGCATCCGAGTATACTGAAGTGCTGCCCAACCATCTAATTGAAGCTCCCCCTCTGGGTAATGAATTTTCTCAGCCGTAAACTCAAAATCATTGTAAACTGTGATTCCGCCAATCGCATCTACAAGATCTACCATGCCATCCATATTGATCGAGAAATAATGATGAATTGGGATCTGTAAAAATTGTTCGATCGAAGCGATCATCATTTCGGCGCCCCCAAATGAGTGGGCATGATTGATTTTATCTTTGAAACCTTTACCAACAATCTCTACATAAGCATCACGAGGAATACTTGTAATGGATGTCCGCTTATTTTTTGGATTCAATGTCACGATCATGATCGTGTTCGCACGATAGTCTGTTTTTCGCTTTGAATCATTTGCGATACCCAAAAGGAGCAGACTTAGGGGTTCTACCTCTTCAATTACTGTTGCTTCTCGCCCTTTAATCGGTGCGTGCATGGTTTGAACCGTTTGTTCTGCACGAAGAACGATGCGCAGCGCATAGACTGTTCCAACGGTCACAAGCAGTGTTAAACTAACCAAAAGCGTCAGCCAAACTTTCTTTCCATTCGTCATGGTCTTCTCCTTTGCTTGAATTTATCGGATAAATTATTACTTTTACTCGTAAGAATCCTTTCAGTCCATTCATAAGTCATCAAAGTGATCCCACTTGCTAAACAGATACTTGCGAGGGTATCGCTTGGGTAATGAACGCCTAAATAAAAGCGGGAAAATATTACTAAAAGAATGAAAGAGCCGCCGAGGATAGCCAACAGACCTTTTTTCTTAAACAAAAATCTAGTGAAAAGCAAACAGGTAGTCACCAGTGTAACAGCTAGCAGGGTATGGCCACTGGGAAAGCTGTATGAATCGCGAACCATCCCAGCTTCTAGGACTGGGCGTGGCCGCTGAATCAGCCATTTCATCACTTGACCGATACCACTCACCACAATCAGATTTCCTATTCCCCAGATTGCCCAAACTCGTTGCTGCTTTTTCCATAAATAGATGCCCAAAAGCAGAAATAAACCAGTTATTGGTAGGATTGTAGCAGTCGAAGCGATGCCCAACATGATTTGGTCTCCTAAAGCAGTGCGCATCTGAGGCAAATTCCAAAAGAGTCGGTCCATCCTTTGAAACCAGTGTGGCTGATGCAAGACTAGGATCGTCAATAAAAAAAACAATGCAATAAAGCTAAGACTGACCGTCATCCGACGAGTTCGATTGAACATTTTAGTAAACTCCTTTAACTTATTGGGAAAGTTTTTTTCGGGGCATACGCCTTCTCCAGCCCAAAAATAATGCCTAAAGAGAGACCAACTGCAATCAGCGAGGTCCCACCTTGACTCAGAAATGGTAGTGGAATACCCGTCAAAGGCAGTAATCCAATCGCCGCCCCGATATTTTCAAAAATTTGAAAGACCAAACCAAAAACAAACGTGATCGATAGATAGACCGAGGCTTTATTATTTGTCCGCAATGCTGCAAAAATGATCTGATAAATCAAATAAAAATAGAGAAAAATCACTAATGAACTGCCTAAAAATCCAAATGATTCTCCGATGACTGTAAAGATCATATCGGATTCACGCACAGGAACGTAGACAGGAATGTGCGTGTCACTTGCCCCGAGGAGACCACCTGAACCAATTGCCCACATACTTTGTACTTGTTGGTAAGCAATCGAGTCTTGATAAGCAAAAGGATCTGCCCAAGCTTTGACTCGATCCAATTGATAGGGTTTAAAATGCAATCGAAACAACATCGTATTCCCCCAATCAGTAAAGACTAATAGCAATAACAGTCCGCCAACCACAGCCAATACCGTAAAAATTACTGTCAACAGTTTCCAATGGACACCGGAAATAACAAATAGTGCGCCGAGCATTACGATGAAAACCAAACTAGTACCAAAGTCCCGTTGCATATACATCAATAGAAAAGTCGGCAAACTATAAAGCACTATTTTTAGAATGTAGAAACAGTCAGATTTGATTGTTCGCTGAATCTGTCTTTTTTCATATAAGAGTGTGAGATACACCATAAACAATACAAAAGCCAATTTCATAATCTCAGAAGGCTGCAATGTGAAACTGCCGATTCGGATCCAACGTTTTGTATGGGTCAACTCAAACATGACGGGATCATAAAACCAGTACAATAATGTCATCAATCCTAGAGAAAGAACATAAAAGATGCCAGAGAACCGCAATAAAAAAGTCGTCGAAAGTAAACTGCCCGCAAACAATGCGATTGCGGCAATGATGCAAAAAAAGAGTTGCCGCACAACAACCGGTCCCGGATCAATGCCATCCAGCACACTGGCACCATATTGAACCGCAATACTCAATAAAAAAAGTAAGAAAACCGGTAGAATCAGTGCATAATTCACTTCATGTCGTTTGAAGTACTTCATTTGCTTCCCTCCCTCTTTCCAATTTGAGGCAAATACCAAAAGCAAACGAAAGAATAAAGTAACTGGAGCCACCATAACTAATAAATGGTAAAGGAACCCCTGTCATAGGCATTAACCCTAAGATACTTGCGATGTTGATACTTGTTTGCAATAACAACAATGTGGCAGTTCCTAATAGAATCAAGCCTATTTGTGAATCAATAGCTGTTGCCGAACGAATAAACAGGCGCAACACAATTAGAAATAATAATCCAATTACAAAAATCCCTACCAAAAGGCCAAGCTCCTCTACCAATACCGAAAAAATGAAGTCTGTCTCCGCAACGGGTAAGAACCCTTTTTTCGTGATGCTATTGCCTAAACCCAACCCGCTTAATCCGCCATTGAATAATGCATAATAGGAATGAATCATTTGGAAACCTTGACCATATGGGTCAGAAAATGGATCTCCAACAAGTTGGATCCGGTTGTATACATGCATGAAGAATTGTGGTAACCAGCCGTGTTGTCCTAAAAAGAGGACCGCACCTCCTAAAAGAAATAAACTGGAAATCAGTGCAGTAAATAGCAGGAATGTGACTTTGACTGGCACTTGAACAGTCGTGATCATAACAAAAGCCAAAAATAGTAAAATCATTACTCCTGCAACTTTAGGCTGCATTAGAACCAGCCCACAACATAGAAATAAGAGAAAGAGCGGCTTTTTTAATTCATTGAAAGATCGTTTGTCCTTAAAATAGTTTGCCAAATAAAGAATCATACCGACATTTGTTATTTCTGAAGGCTGAAACTGAATACCAAAAATCGAAATCCAGCGCTGAGCACCGTTAACTGATACCCCGAAAAATGGCAGGTAGGCCAACAGTAACATGACAATGCCAAAGGCCAATAGTCCCACAGCTAACTTTTTGCTTAAAAAAATTTCGACGCGGGTTTTTTGAATCAAAAGAATCATTCCCCAACTCAACAGCAGAAAAATCAGTTGTCGCTGGAACAACGCGGCCGGTGCACCCCCAGCAGTCATCAACCGGTAAGAACTTGCACTATAAATCATTAAAAGACCGATGATACTCAACAGCAAATAAGCTGTGATAAGTAACCAATCGATCTTTCTCTTTTTACTCATATCGTCCACTCCTTCCCTTGGAGCAGGTGATTTCAGACGTTATTTATTTTATCCATTTACGTTTTGAAACATACTCAAGAAAAGAAAAAAAGCCAAACTTCTCTCAAGACGTTCGACTTCGCAAGCAATCTCATCGTCCGAGTTTTGGCACTATACAACGTAAAGAAGAAGCAAATTAGTAGTATTTATTTCTTCTTAGCTATTTTATGAAGAGCCTTAATCCGACAATTCCTGTTTTACACATTGGCGTCTTTCGACGTTTCTGCGCAATAGCTTATGTTTGTATAGGAGCCTCACCTAACAAGGTTATCCGTTATTTTTATTCATCCTGAATGTTACCTTTTGTTCCTCATGATGACAACTGAATTCCGCAATTTTGTGTTTTTCTTTAATTATTCTTAAACATCTTTAAGCAATTGACTAATTCCCCTGTTTTCTCACAGCTCATTGAATCGCTGCCTTTTTTAGTTAGAGATTTCTCGTTATTTTCAGGACAAAAAAACTGCAACAGCCATTTGCCATCGATCCATCGAGACCCAATCAACTGGCAACTATTTGACTGAAGTTCAGCCATCAGTTGCAATGATCATGGATCAAAAATGAATCAACTTGGTAAACGGCGTTGCAGTCATTCCTTGTACCTATTTAAAGGATCAGTCCGCATTTGATTATTGGCGAATCAAATAATCAAATGCGCCTAACGCTGCTGTTGCTCCTGAACCCATCGAAATAATAATTTGCTTGTAGGCACTGTCTGTACAATCTCCGGCAGCAAAAACTCCAGCAAGATCTGTAGTTCCATGTTTGTCGACAATGATTTCATTGCGTTCATTCAAAGCCACTCGATCTTTCAGCCATTCTGTATTCGGCATCAAGCCAATCAAAATAAAGACGCCTTCCACAGCTAAAGTGGCTTCACGATTTGTCTGCCGATCCACATAAGTCAGCTGCTCCACATGATCGGAACCCACAATTTCTTTGGTAGCAGCATTGGTGATGACCGTCACGTTTTCCAATGTTGCTAGTCGTTTTTGTAAAACAAGGTCTGCTTTTAATTCCGGCAAGAACTCCAATACATAGACATGTTTTGCCATACCTGCCAAATCAATCGCTGCTTCAATACCAGAATTACCGCCACCAATAACTGCCACTTCTTTACCAGCAAACAACGGACCATCGCAGTGAGGGCAATAAGCGACCCCTTTATTTTTAAACTCTTGCTCTCCCGGAACGTTAATGTTCCGCCACCGTGCACCAGTGGCAAGGATCGCTGTCTTTGTTTTCAACACAGCACCATTCTCTAATTCCACTTCCACGAATTCATTTTTGCGGATATCTTTGGCACGTTGTCCTTTCATGACATCTACATTATACTCATTGACATGTTCTTCCACTTGACGCATTAATTTCGGTCCTTCTGTGTAAGGTGTACCGATCATGTTTTCGATTCCTAATGTTTCCATCACTTGACCACCGAAAGTTTCCACCACCATGCCTGTATTGATCCCTTTACGGGCAGCGTAGACAGCAGCACTTGCACCCGCTGGACCGCCCCCTACGACCAACACGTCAAACAGGTCTTTATCTGCAAACGAGTCTTTGCTAGTCGGACCAGCAGCTTGTTCAAGTAATTGTTCGATCGTCTGACGACCGCTAGCGAATTCTTCCCCGTTCAAAAAGACGGTTGGTACGGCCATAATTTTTTTGGCATCTACTTCCGCTTTGAACATACCACCTTCGATCATCGTATGACTGATATTCGGATTCAAGACAGCCATGATATTCAACGCCTGTACGACATCCGGACAATTATGGCACGTCAGACTAACATATGTCTCAAAATGCAAAGGCTGAGAGATTTGTTTGATACGGTCTTGAATCGCTTGTTCGACCTTTGGCGCCCGGCCACTAACTTGCAATAAAGCTAAAATAAATGAAGTAAATTCATGCCCGAGTGGAAGACCTGCAAAAGCAATGCCACTGTCGATACCTGGTTGCATAATTGTAAAGCTGGGTGTCCGATCTGCAGTTGCTTCTTCGATCGTAATACGTTCGGACATTTCTGCGATTTCTTCTAAGAAATCACGAACCTTTTGTGAGGCGTCATCAGTACCAAGACTAGCTGCGAAAACAATTTCAGATTCCAGCATTGCCAGATACTGTTTCAGTTGTTCTTTAATTCCATTATCTAAAGCCATGTCAACCTCCTATATTTTTCCAACTAGATCAAGACTTGGTGTTAAGGTGTCTTCTCCTTCTTTCCATTTAGCTGGGCAAACTTCACCTGGATGTGTCCGGACGTATTGGGCAGCACGAATTTTGTCGATCAATCCACTAGCATCGCGTCCAATTCCATCCGCATTGATTTCAACCGTTTGAACAACGCCATCAGGATCGATAATAAAAGTACCTCGTTGCGAAAGGCCACTTTCTTCATCCAGTACATCAAAAATACGAGAGATCGTGTGAGAAGGGTCAGCAACCATAATGTATTCGATCTTGCTGATTGCATCAGAGTGATCATGCCATGCTTTGTGGGTATAGTGAGTATCTGTCGAAACAGAATAAACTTCAGTTCCTAGTTCTTTCAATGCTGCATATTGACCTTGTAGATCTTCTAATTCCGTTGGACATACAAATGAAAAATCTGCTGGGTAAAAGCAAACCACATTCCATTTTCCTTTGAAATCTTCAGATGAAACGTCGATAAATTTTCCGTTGTGATAAGCTTGTGCTTCAAATGACTCAATTTCTTTTCCAATTAATGACATAGCGATTCCTCCAATTAGAATTATTATTTGAGAATAATCTCTCTTAATTATTAGTCTAAAGCCAGTGGAATTGCAATAGTCTCTTTGCATTTTTTTAAACAAAATGAATTTCTCCTCATAAATGAGCGTTTCACTTTCATTTTAAAATGATTTCTGGGAAAATAAATAGATTCACTTTTCTAACAATTATATCCTCAAGGTTACTCATTCTCATTTACAAGGATATTTTCTCAATAACTTTAAGTCACTTTTCACTTTGTCAAATTCATCAAAGTGAAAAGTTTTTATTTGTCCAAACCGATAAGAAAAACACCTGAAGGACTTCTCTTCTGCTCTAGCAGAACCTCGGATCTTTCAGATGTTTATCAAAAACTATTTCAAGAAATTCCTTAGCGCTTATTTTTCTGATGAGGCAAAAAGAAATCTTGAAAAACCCCACCCAAGATGAAGATTACCCATGAATAGGCCCAGCTTCCTGTTGAAAATGACCAGAGGAAGTAAACCACAAGGATCACTGGCCAATAAACCGTATTAAAAAAGCGAACTTTTCCTGCGGATTCTCCATAAATGTGTTGCGCTGCCCGTGGTCCGGGTTCATCTTCATTAGAAATAAAGTAAACGCCATCGGCCATTTTGGCAAATCCTGTGCGGATGATACTGACATAGACGATAAAGAATACTCCTAATGCAACTGCCGCAAAAAACAGTCCTAAAGCTAAACCACTGGGAATGTAAAGAATAGCTTCCATCAAGAAAAAGGGTGTCACCGACAGAATACATGCAGAAATCCCTAGCACCAGACCAAATCGAAAACTCTTTTCATAATCTTCCAATTGCTTCCGCGCCTCTTGTTTTACTTCTTGATCAAATGGACGATCGTTTAATTTTCGTTTTGATGCAGAATAGTTCAAGCCGGAGGTAATAATAAAGCCCACGCCCAATGCAACAAACATGAACATGACTAATAGTCCTAAGCCACTATCGATTTCATTGGCAAAAAAGAGAAATATTCCAAGAGAAGCGATACATAACGCAATACCTAAAGAAAGTGAGAAGGCAAAACGGCGAATCTTCCCCCAAAAATCAAAGGCTTCATCGATTGTAATAGCATCTAACCAGGCTTCTTCTGCAGTATCTTCTGACTGCGCTACTTGCAGTTCTTGAAGCAACTCATCAATTGATCCAAATTCACTGATCACAGCCCCGATTGCTTCATGCTCGCTTTTTCCTTGTTCAATCAATTCATGGTAATGGTCTTCCATGATCGCAGCCAAATCCTCTTTGGCTTTCTTTGTTTCTGGCGTGGTGGGTACATTCAAAAACAAACTATCTAAATAATCCCGGATGGTTTTCATTTTGCTCCTCCTTGTAAAAAGCGCTCAACAACAATTTTTGTTTGCTGCCACTCTTGTTTTTTTACTTCTAAAAATTCTCTTCCTGCCTCACTGATTTGATAATAGGTGCGTTTCTTTCCATGAGTCACTTCTCCAGGATACGAGCGGATCAATCCTTGTTTTTCCAAACGTGTGAATGCAGAATACAATGTTGTTTCCTTAATGATATAGAGCGAATCTGTTTTTTCACGTATCTGTTTTGAAATGTCGTATCCATAGGAATCATCTTTGGAAAGAATCGATAAGATGATTGCATCATTGTATCCCCGAATTCCATCGCTGGATATCACTCGATCCCCTCCTTAAAATTACTTTACCTGTCGTAATAATTATAAATCAATTACTACGACAGGTAAAGTAAATCTGTGATTCTTTTTTTAATTCAGTCTTGAGACCGAGAAACATCCGCTAACGGTTGAACATCAATTACCGGTAAAAACACTTCATCAAATTTTATGAAACTCCCACCTTCTGTTAAAACTTTGATCTGCTGTCCTTCTCGAAGCTGCCAACTGTCGCTGCTTTCGAAATAATACAGACCAAAATCTGATGAATAACGTGATTCCGCGTTTTTCTTCGTCTGAAAACATGCATACCCATCCTCATAGACTTTCATGACCGTCCCTTCGACCCATTCCTTTTGAGGCGGGAAAAAAATCATCTTTACGCAGATTATCCAAAGCGCAAGTAAACCCGCACCGACCAAATAGTTTTTGTGCCCCGGTTTGGAGGGCCAATAATAGGAAATGAAAACCAACAACAAAATAGCTAATCCGCTGCCCATTAAGACTGTCCCCCACTTTGGCGCGAGCCCCACCTCTGTTTGTAATGTAATTTTTTCTGCCAAAGTCAATAGCTCAAAGTCTGCGATCGGGATCAGGTTCACCCGAAGAAATAATCCCCCTATTAACAGTACTAAACCTAAGGCAGCCGCCAGCAAATATTTGTGCATTTCGGAATCCGCTCCTTCCCTTTGAACCTAGCATACCTGAAAAAAACTAAATTTGGTTTAAATTGAATAAATTGTTTTCAATACAAAAACAGTTGCGAACATCCAACATTCGCAACTGTTTCTCATTTAAGCCATCCTTATCCGATAACAAGCCTTTAATCTTTTGCAACAGCCGGTTCAACATCAGACAACATAATGTCCAATGATTCGATCCCAGATCCTGCTAAATACCAAACTTGCGGATTTAATTCGATCACTTTCCCGTTTTTTCCAGCAGTTGTTTGCTGAACCAATTCATTTTCAGTCAACGTACTCTGGCTTGTATCCCCACCGATTGCTTTTGTACGATCAATAACAAAAATAATATCGGGATTTTTTTCCAGTAAATATTCATAAGAAATATTCTGCCCATGAGTCGATGCTTCTAATGTATCATCGACTGGCGTAAACCCAAATGTATCATAAACAATGCTATATCTTGATCCCAAACCAAAGGCAGAAAGACTACCTTCATTCATCATGACAACTAATGCTTTTTCCTTGCTGGCTTCTGCAGTTTCAGAAAGATTCGCGATTCTTGTTTGCAGAGCAGTCAACTGTTTCTTGGCTTCCTCTTCTTTTCCAAAGATTTGGGCAATAGTTTGAATGTTGTTATCGATCGATGACCAAGTGTTTTCGTTGTCTACACTTAGAAAAATCGTTGGTGCAATTGCTTCCAGATCTTTTTGAAAGTCTCTTTGGCGGCCAGAGATAATGATCAAATCAGGTTGGATCTGATTGATTTTTTCTAAGTCAGGTTCTTTGATACCACCTGCAGAATCAACCGCAGCATAACTCTTTAAATAGTCAGGCATATTGCTCGTAGCAGCTCCTACAACACGATCTCCTACGCCTAAAGCATCCATTGTATCAAGTGCACTGTTATCGAAAACAACGACTTTTTTTGGTGAAAATGGCACAGTCACTTTGCCATTACTATCTGTCACTTCGATTTCGGCAGGCGCCGCTGCAGCCGTTGAGGCACTTGTTGACTCTCCTTTTTCTTGAGAGCCGCATCCTGCTAACCCCGTGATCATTACCAATACAGCCAAACTAAATACTATTTTTTTCATATACTCCTCCTATGGTCTCTTAATTAAAATAATAACAAAAGCGCTGTCCATCCACTTCGACTATCTTAACTTCTAAGTCATAAAGTTCTTTTAAAACAGGCTCTTGGATCACTTCTGCAACTGTGCCTGTTTTGAACAAACTTCCTTCTTTCATCGCTACGATATGGTCTGCATATCTGGCAGCAAAGTTGATGTCATGCAATACGATCAATACGGTTTTCCCATGATCTTTGACTAATTTCTCCAATAAGTGCATCAACTGATTGGCATGTTTCAAATCCAAATTATTCAGCGGTTCATCCAAAAGGATATACTCGGTATCTTGGGCAAGAATCATCGCCAAATAGACCCGTTGAAGCTGCCCACCAGATAATGCATGGATCGAGCGTTGCCGAAATGATTCTAAAGATAAAAGTGTTAATGATTCTGAAATGATTTGTTCATCTTCTGGCGTTGATCGTCCCCGATTATAGGGAAACCGACCAAAAGACACCAGTTCTTCTACGGTCATATCAACCGTAAAACCGTTACTCTGTTGCAAAAAAGCGAGATTCTTAGCTAATTCTTTCGAACGCCATTGTCGAATCTCCTTTTCTTTGAAATAAACTTCTCCAGTAGTCTGCTCCAACATGCGGCTGATAATCGAAAGCAATGTACTTTTTCCGGCACCATTTGGACCAATAAAGGCAATCAATTGATTTTCCGGCAACTGCAAGGACAAATCAGTCAACACGCGCTTGTCTTGATAACTCTTTTCGATTCCTTTTGTTTCAATCATTGTCCTTTCCTTTCTTTGACTAGTTTTCCTAAAAAGAAGATTCCGCCTAAAAATTGAATCACTGTATTGATCGTTGTGTTCCATTGAAAGACTTGCTCAACAAAAAATTGGCCGCCGACTAGTAATAAAAACCCTAAAAGTGCTGATCCAACAAACAATGTGCCATGTTTATATGTTGGAAATAACTGATAGGCAATCGTTGCCACGACAAATCCTAAAAAGACGGATGGTCCTACTAAAGCAGTAGCAGTCCCCGATAATAAAGACAGCAAGAAAAGACAACTCTTCTGGATCATTGAAACCGATAGGCCTAAACTTTTTGCATTTCGAACACCCAAGACCATAACATTCAATTCTGGAATCAATAGCGATAATCCAATCAGCCCAATTAAAATAATTCCAGCAGCCAGTAATAAATGCTGACTATTGACATTGCTAAAACTTGCAAATAGACGCCCTTGCAACAAATCATATTCATTGGGATCCATGATGACTTGAAGAAATGAACTGATACTAGTGAACATAGTACCGCTGATCATTCCCGCCATCAGTAATAGAAACAATTGATTATTGGCTTTTTTATAAAAGGTCTGAATGATGACACTGCTTAATGTCCCGGTAGCTAAAATCGAAAACAAAAAAACGAAAGGTGTTTCCTGACTCAACATGCGGATTCCTCCTAAGAAGAAAAATAGTATCGTCTGGATCAGCACATATAATTGATCCAATCCTAAGATACCGGGAGTCAGATACCGATTTTGTGTCAGTGTTTGTAAAGTGATCGTGCTAAACGAGACAGCTATTGCTACTAAGCCAAAGGCCACTATTCGCTTTCCCCGTAATTGCAGTGCGAAGGACCAATTGCCATATGTATTGTAGGTAAGGTATGCGCCAACAGCTATCCCGATGAGTATGAACAAGAACGTATAACGCCGGATAATTCTCATACCATTTTTCTCCTCATCAATAAGACTAGAAAGCTAATACCGCCAATCGTTCCTGCTACAACGCTGACCGGCAATTCATATGGGGCTATTAAAATCCTTGCTAGCAAATCACACAAGAGCAAAAAGGCACTGCCGGAAAAACTGATCAGAAAAAGGTTGTTTCGAACATGGTCTCCTGCAAATAAAGCAACGATATTAGGGATGATCACACCAAGGAATGGAACACTGCCTACTAAAAGCAAGACCACACTACTGGCAAAAGCAACCAGTGCAAATACGAGCAAGCGTAAAACGTGGTAGTTGATGCCAAGATTTTTTGCAGCTGTCTCTCCTAACCCGGCAATCGTTATTTCATAGGCAAGGAAATACAAAAGAGCAAAAATTGGTAGTGTCAGATAAATCAATTCATAATTGCCCTCGATCACGGTAGCAAAGTTCCCCTGTAACCAGGAAGAAACATTTTGCACAAGTTGAAAGCGGTACGCAAGAAAGGAACTGACTGCGCCAATCACATTCCCGAACATCACACCCGTTAAAGGCAAAACCATCGGATCTTTCTTAGGGATCAAGCGACTTAGCCATAAAAATAGCAAAACCCCCGCATAAGAAAATAAGAAAGCAGCGGTTGTTCGCAGGAGTCCAGATGCATTGGGCAGCCATAACATGACGATCAAGATCCCTAGGCGGGCACTGTCAGTCAAACCGATCACGTCTGCTGCAACAAATTTATTTTGCATCAGATGCTGAATGATTTTTCCACATAAGCTCATGACAGCCCCTGCAAGCAAGAGACTAATCGTACGAGGAACGCGTACTTTCAGCAATATCATCCAATGACTCTCTTCTCCTGCCATTAAACCAGCTAAAGACATGTCATGTGCGCCCACAAATAAAGACCCAGTGATCAACAAGAGAAGCAAAATGGCCAGACTCATTTTTCTCATATACTAACCCTTTCTAATGAGAACGATTCTCATTCTCTCTAGTTAGTTTAAGCGATTCCGCTTTTAATGACAAGGCTTTTTGCAAAAAAAAAGATAAACCTACTCTTAACGTAGGTTTATCGAATAAAAAAACTTTTAATATATAACACATTTAATTCACATGAGATTTCAAGAGACCTTCGATGGCCAATTGATTCAAAAAGTGCAGCGGAAAAGATATCGTTGGATTGAAAAAGTAATCCATCGTAGCCAATTGATCAAGAGTCATGTAAGATGTGATCAACGTAGAGACCGTATTGATGATCTCCAAACTGCCGCGATCGCTTGTAATGATCTGCCCTCCCATGATTACTCGTGTTTCCTTGTCAAATACCAGTTTCAATGTCACTTCAAAATTATTTTCTACTTCGAAAAACGTACGTGCATGGAACGTACGTGTGACAGAATCGACGTCAAAGCCATAATAAGGTGCTTCCGTTTCATTGATTCCAGAGCTGCTCACAAAATATCCAAAGAGCTTGCTGACCACTGTGCGCTGCATTTTAGGAAAAGGGATTTTTTTTGCAGACAAAATATTTGTTGCCGCGACGATACCGGTTCTATACGCATTGGTCACCAGCGGTACATAGAGTGAACTGTCTGAATGATTGAATGGGATCGAGACTAAGTCGCCGACAGCATAAATGCTTGGATCGGAAGTTTGCAAGAATTCATTGGTGTCGATCGTCCCATCTGGGTTCAACTTCAGAAAGTCAGCGACCAGGTCAACATTCGGTCTTGGATTGACTGCATAGACAACGATATCCGCTGGCAAAAAAGTGCCATTGGCAAGTTCAATTCCCGCCAGCTCTCCGTTCGTAGTTTGTTTTGCTGCGACCACGCTGCTGTTCAGATAGATTTGTAAATTTTCTGGAAAACGTTCGATCAAAATCTGAGAAATCTCTTGGTCGAAGTAGCGGAAAAGCAAAGTATCCATCCGATCAATCAAGAAGACCTCTTTATCCTGTCCACTTAGTGATTCCGCTAATTCAAAACCTATCAGACCGGCACCCACAATGGCCACTTTCTTGGCTTCCTGTACTTTGCTTAGAGCTGCTCGAGACTGGGCAATCGTTTTGTACGTGGTAATGTGCTCTTTGACTTCTTCCGTAAAAGCATTCCGAAAATTACTGGACCCCATAGCTAAAATCAAATAATCATATGAGATCGTGTCTTTTTCGACACAACTAGCCGTTGATGTTTCAAAAGAAACGTTTTTTTCTGCCGCTGCAATCTTTACGACGCGGCTATTGAGCATCACATTGATCCCTTCTGACAGTAATTCACTGGCAGTAGCAGTGCGGGAATCTTCTAGACGCTCAATATATCCCTCTAATACTAAGTTCAAACTGCTAGCGATATAGCCCAATACATTGGATTTTTCAATGATGATCACTTCAATTTTATCATCCATCTGTTTTAAATGACGGGCTGCTGCTATACCAGCATGAGAGCCTCCAATAATGACAATCCTCATAACTTCTCCAACTCACTTTCAAGATTTTCCCTTCGAATTTCATCAATCACTTGATGCAGCCGTTGCTCTTCAAAACGATCGATCACACCTGTCAAGACCAGGAGCTTTTTGTAGTGATAGTTTTCGGCAATCTGCGGTTGATCCACAATCAGCAGATCATAATCGGTTGCTTGTGCAGTTTCCACCTGCATGTAAGGATACCCAGAAAGCTGTTTGGCCAAAAACCGCCGCAAAACATCCGTACGTAATTGATTTTGAGACAGCAGAACACCGATTTTCAGCTCTTTTTGTTGTTTCTCTTGCAACCATTCAATAACAAACGACAAATCATGGATGAGCTTTCTCTGTTTCTCCTCAGAAAAAGGCCCAGTGGCTTGTGCCAATGTTTCAACTGCTTGATTCGCTACTTCCGTGATGGTTCCCCGCAAAAAATGCGGAGGAAAATCGGCAAATGAAGTCAACGAGCCCTTCAAGTAGCGTGCTCTAAGAACGATGATTGCTAAAAAACGACTGATTTCTGGATAATGAACTTGTATATCAAGAGATTCATCCGCAAAAGTTTTCATCAATACTTGACTCTCAGCGGCTAAATCTAGCATAAATTCCGAATCAGTGTCCTGCTGGTGATCCATGACTACTAATCCTTCCATCATCAAAAACAAATAGAGGTAAACAGCTTCGTAGTCACTCCACGAAATGGCAAAACGGCTGAGATAACGTCCTAAAATATTTCGTAGCACTTGAAAAGTAGGATCATTTTCTACTTGTTTTAAGAGGCCTTTCGATGACTCATGTTGCTGGGAACTCCTAAAATCGAAACGGGCTTCCATCAAACCAAACCATAAGACCAATTTCCAATTATTCCGTGGATCAATTGATAAGCCAAGTTGCTGTTCAATCACCCGAATCAAGTTTCGAATAGCTGGACTCTTAAAGGTTTCATTGATTTTTGCTAACGGATAACTCTGCGAAAAAAACGAATAAAAGAAAAAGCGGATTTGGCGCTCATCGCCGATCAGTTTCTTATTTTTCAATTGAAGACTAAATTCCTCCAACAAGTGATTGATCGATTTGAAATGACGAAAAAGCGAGGCCTCGCTAAGCGTCAAATCCAACATGAGTTTCGTTGTCGATCCTTCGCGATGGAAAAAGAGATATTCAATAATTTGAAAATCCACCGCTTCTGATAAATACGCATAAAAAAAATGCTGAATAGAAAAATCAAGCGGTAATGTTAAATGCAAACGATCATTCTCTTTTGTTTCTAACAATGCCTCTGCATGGAAAACAGAAAGATTGTCACTCAAATGCTGAATCTCCTTTTGGAGCGTCGGTGAAGAAATGGATAACTTATTTGCAAGAGTTTTATAGGAAATTTCTGAACCATGCTGAAAGAAGATGGTCAATATCTGAAAATGGACTTGCTGATTTTTTTCTAATAGTTGCATCAAATTCATCGATTCTGCTCCTTTTTCATTCTAGTTCTAATTTCCCAATAAACGCTTCGTTTGTCAACCATATTGAGCGATAGGATTTCACAGTATATGTCAAAACCGAGAATATTTCTTTGCTTCTCTAAAAGAGTCCATGGTAAAATTTGAAAGAAAGGAGCACGCATGTTAAAAAAAATATTCTTCTTTTTCCAAAGCGATTTATTATTTTCGATTTCTTTCTTTTTGGCGCTTGTTGCGAGTTCATTTGGACGTTTTGATGTCCACTTTATTGATTTTCAAGTGATTTTGACCTTGTTTGGTCTCATGCTGACTATTAATGGGCTTGAAAAAGCCGGTTTGTTGAATTTCATTGGTCAACGTTTGCTCTCTAAGAGTCATTCTCTCCGAGCACTGATTCGAACGATTGTTTTATTAAGTTTTTTCAGCTCGATGGTACTAACGAACGATGTGGCGATCCTGACTTTACTACCTATGTATCTTCTGATCACCAAAGGCATTCAGGAACAAAAAAGCGTTCTTCTCGGCGCAGTTTACCTGATTGTAGCCGCTAATTTAGGCAGCAGTTTATTTCCCTTTGGGAATCCGCAAAATCTCTTCTTGTTTTCTTTTTATAATTTACCTTTGACTACTTTTTTGCAAACGACAGGTATGATGGTTGTCCTATCATTAACTCTGTTAGTAGGATCCATTCAATTATTGCCAGCATCCCCTCTCATCATCAAAAAAACCACGCATTTTTTTGAGAAAAAATACATGGTACTTTATCTTGGTTTAATGGCACTGATGATTTTGGGAATCTTTCATGTCGTTCCTTTCGTCCTCTCGGCATCGATCGTAGCATTCGTGGTCTATTTTTTTCAAAAAGAGCTCTTTCGTTCAGTGGATTACCGTCTCTTAGTCACATTCGCTTGTTTCTTTGTGATTATCGGAAATATCAACGAACAAGACAAGTTGATTGAAATGATCCAACCCTTCTTCCAAAAAGAACAACAAGCCTTTTTAGGCAGCATCACCCTTTCTCAGGTGATTTCCAATGTCCCAGCAGCGATTCTGATTGCTCCTTTTACAACCTACAAGAAAGCTGTTTTGTTGGGGGTAAATGTGGGTGGCTTGGGCACATTGATTGCTTCGTTAGCGAATTTGATTGGTTACAAATTGATCAAGCAAGCTCTCCCTCAAGAACAAAAAAGATTCCAACACAAGTTCTATATGGTGAATATCCTTTACTTATTCATAATCGGTTCAATCGGCTATCTCTATTTAGGGATAGGCTAATAGACACTAGTAGGCAAGCAGCTGTCCCTGAATATACAGGACAACTGCTTGCCTTCAAACGATTAGGAGTTCATAATCGATCTCCGTCTTACTAATTGCTTTTTTCTTTTCTCTAAAAAGGGAACGGCTTAGCTGCAGCAATTCTGACTGTGGAATATCCAGTTGAAAATAGCGGTAAAAAAATTCCCGATCAATGATTTCTTCATAAGCATAAGAAAAAAGATGAGTAGAAAAACTGATTTGTTCTTCCAGAAGCCATTTCTTATAGACAGAAAGTAGCTTTTCATCTTTGTGATCGTTCTGTTCCAGTGGTTGAAAGATATTTTCTTTGGTCCGAACGATCCGCAAAATCAATAAGCGACGACTTTTTTCTACCAGAGAAATCAGCTGATCTTTCTCGGTCAACGCTGGATTCATTGCAGTAAATATCAAGGGATAGGTGATCTTATCAGCAAGAAACTCTGCTTGTGTTTGCAGTCGAAAGTCTACTTTTTGTTGAGGATCTTTTACATAACGTCTAGCTGCTTTCAACATTTCCACTGAAAAATCAATGGCCAAATAACGCTTTGTATCAGGTAAAATCGCTGGAATATAGCGGCCACTTCCCGCAGCTAAATCAACAAAAGAGCTTATTGGCAAAATTCCGTTTGTCTTTAAAAATGTTGCTAGATCCTCAGCAATCGTTAATTGTGATTCTTGCTGGATCTCTGCATATTCTGCCGCAAAATCATCCCAAAATTCTTGTTCCTCACTCATGGAATCCTCCGGAGATGACTACCTTCCCTGGACTGCCTTTTTCTACTAATGCGGTTGCTTCAATCAAATTTTCGATCGTCAGGCCTGTTTCAAAACAGGTGGTGATCGTAGAATGGATTTTTTGTTCATTGACTAGATCAACAATTTTTTTTAAGATCGCTCCTTGACTAGCCAAATCCACTTGATAATCGGTTTTTGCAAACATATATTCCCAGTAAAAGTCCACTCCGATATTTTTAAATGGGTTAAGATCTAATGGACCGCGCGTATTAACGATCATTCCGATTTTACCAAATGGGCGGATCAATTGAGCAAATTGATCGATGTAATCGGAAATGTCATAAAAGACAGCAATATAGTCAAAGGTGGTTTCAACCTGATCTTGTAGCGGGTAATGGTAATCGAGTGGGTGCGCTACCCCATTTTTATCTAGCCATTCATGATTTGTGGGGCTGGCAGTGCCATATACTTCAAGCCCGGACCAATGTGCCAGCTGGGCGGCAATCGATCCCACTCCACCACTTGCATTGATGATCAATAGTTTTCCTTGATTGGCTTTTTCTTTAGGAATCAACCCAAATTTCTCAAATAGAAGTTCCCAGGCAGTGATACTTGTTAAAGGCAATGCTGCCCATTCCGCTAAATTTTCTAAAGAGACTTTCGCTACTAAGCGTGCATCCACCGCTTGATATTTCTGGTTCGCCCCGTCTCGCTGTGTTGTTCCACTGTACATCACCGGGTCGCCCACTTGAAATTCTGTGACCTGATCGCCAACTTTTTCAATGATTCCGCAAGCATCATATCCTTGGATCACGAAATGACCAGATTTGGTCGTCGTTTGGCGACGCTTCGCATCAATGGGATTGACCGATACGGCTTCAACTTTTATCAATAGATCATTTGCTCCTATTGAAGGCATGTCCAAATCTTTCGTTTGAAAAACATTACTGTTATCTAAAGGCATTCCCTCATAAAATCCGATCGCACGATTCAACATTACATCATTCTCCTCTCCTAAAAAAAGCTAAAATAACCTTAATGATTATTTTAGCTCTTATGCTTGTTTAATGCGAATAACTAGGTACTACTAATGGAACTAAAAATTCGTAAGAAGTGAAGAAATCTAACAAGGAACGTTTTCTTCGATCTGAATCAATAAACAAATGGGTCCGATCATCAGCCATCCGAATCGTCAAGCGTTGTTTTTTATCTAAGAAGATCTCATAGTCTTCATACTCTGCTTTGACAAAATCATAGCCTTGATTTTCCATCGTAGTAATAAAGATTTGGTCCAAAATGTCTGTTGTGATCGGAAACTCAGTCTCTAAATCCACTGCAAGTTCTTGCGTATTATCAATGAGACTTGGTGAAACCATAAATGAAGATGCGCGAAATTGAGTTAAGAGTAAATTGATATCGTAATTAAACAGTGACAATTGATTGACCGTAAATATTTTATCTGTATACCATTGCCGCAATAGATATAAGATTTGATGGTCGTTGACCCGCACTTCTCGTGTGTCAGAATAAATCGTGAGTAGCGGCAAGTACTGTGATTCATATTGAGAATTGATCGGATTTAATTTAAAATATAAATCCATTGCTTTTTCCTCATTCAATTGAAACTTCACCAAGAAGTGCTTTGTTTTCCAAACATCGTAGTTGTCGGTTGGCATCAATCCAATCGATCGCAAGGGTTTCAAGAATTCATAAGCATAGTATTCCAGTAACGTCTTTTTTGCGATAATTGAAATATCCTGGTTGCCAATGATCAATGTTTGGTAGTGATGACATAATTCATCAAAATCAGCTTCCATAATGGCTTTGCGTAAGCGCAAATCTGCTAATTCAATTTCTGCTTGTTCAATCAAGCTTTCAATTCTTTGGTGATCGCTTTCTTTGGTTTCATAGTATTCATCATAAGGTTCTCCAGGTTCTCCAGGTGCTTCAGGTGCTTCAGGTATTTCAAGCTCTGCAGACTCTGTAGAGTCAATGATTAGCCTTTCGCTATGGCCTTCTTCAGCAGATTGTTGGTACAAGTCTTCCTGATCAATTGCCGTTGCTTCAAGCTCATCCGATTCTATTTCAACTGTTTTTAGTTCATCAGCGGCGGTTGCCCACTCATTTGTTTCCATTATTTCCAGTTCGCTCTTTGACGTAGCTGTTTCGCGAATCCCATCTTCTGTTTGTTCTTTCATTAGGGGCGTTTTTTCTTCCTCATTATTCATCTGCGATCGACTCCTCTCCTAGATAGCTCATTAAGAAAGCTTGCAATCGTTCGTTCATCTCTTGCAACGAACCAAAATAGTGATCGATTTGACGAAATTCTTTTTCGACGATTGCCTTTTTTAAGCGCAAGGCGTGATATTGCTGCATTAATCGTTCTTTTTCAAGAAGCACGTCTTGTTCGTTTTGGGAATAGCGAGACCATTCTTTTTGTTTCGCTTCTACTTTTTTTCGTTCTTGGACTAATGCTTCTAATTCCTCATCGATTTTTCCGCGATTAAAAAATCCTTTTGATTCTGACAACTCGTTTTCACTACGCTTAATGCGATCGATCTCCTCTTGCAGTTTTTGAATCTCGGATTGAGCCGCAATGGCTTTGGCGTCTAAATTATCCATCTGTTGTTCAATGGCTGTCAGCATATCACGATTGCCGCGTTGAAATTTACGCCACTCATCATCAATAGCAGGAATCACAAAGATTTCTGGAACACTGGCATCAATGCCAATTGTCGGACGTTCATGGTAGTATTCACCTATTTTATAATAATGAACCGTAGGTGAAATTCGATCGGCATGTATCATGAATGGAAAAGTAGCGACAAAACTGTCATGGATTTTCCGCGCCAGCAACTCATCGATTTCATGATTTTGATTGGATGTTTCTTTCAATTCTTTGTGCAGGCGGCCATTGTAGATTCGATAAATCTCCGGAATGTCTTCCTTTTCAATCGCTGTTTCGAACGCTTGCAGGTCTTGAAGCATCTGACCAATATTTTTTGAAGCGACTTCTTTGATTTCTGTAAATGGAACTGCCGACGACGTTTCGTTACGTTCATTGTCTACTGGATCCTGTTCTTTTTTAAGCTCCTCAGTCATACTATCCCTCCTAAAAACTCTTCATAAACAGTGTATCATTTTTTCGCAAAAAAAGTTATTTTAAGTCACCTAAATTTTTTGCACCATGTTTTTGGCAGACTCATCGCTGATCCCGTTACTTTTAAACAAAAAAAAACCTTATATCAAATATTTGATATAAGGTTAACTTGCGTGGCGACGTCCTACTCTCACAAAGGGAAACCCTTCACTACAATCGGCGCTAAGAAGCTTAACTTCTGTGTTCGGCATGGTTACAGGTGTATCCTTCTCGCTATCGCCACCACACTATTCAATTGAGTAAGTATTGCTCACTCAAAACTGGATCGAAGAATCAAAACTCTTCCGAGTTTCCTTGCTTTTTTCAATTGTGGTTAAGTCCTCGATCGATTAGTATCAGTCCGCTCCAACCATCACTGGCCTTCCACTTCTGACCTATCTACCTGA
>NZ_JBDGBK010000042.1:0-27116 GCF_040910045.1 Enterococcus sp. RTP21361st1_A6_RTP21361_211029
GCCTAATGGCGTTACAGGACGGGTCAAAGAAGTTTTTGCTGGTGATTTTACGATTGATGAAACGGTTTATATTCTTGAGACACCAAAAGGAGAACGCTCCTTTTCGATGTTGCAAAAATGGCCCGTACGGCACAGTCGTCCAGTCAAACAGAAATTAAATCCGGTAGAGCCAATGATCACTGGGCAGCGAGTGATCGACACTTTCTTTCCAATCGCAAAAGGGGGAGCCTCTGCGGTCCCTGGCCCCTTCGGTGCGGGAAAAACAGTGGTCCAACATCAAATTGCTAAATGGGCAGATGTGGACTTAGTGGTCTATGTAGGCTGCGGAGAACGGGGCAATGAAATGACGGATGTAATGAATGAATTTCCGGAACTGATTGATCCACGAAGTGGCGAATCCTTGATGGCTCGTACTGTACTGATCGCGAACACTTCCAATATGCCGGTTGCCGCTCGGGAAGCTTCTATCTATACCGGAATCACGATTGCGGAGTATTTCAGAGACATGGGGTATTCTGTAGCGATTATGGCCGATTCCACATCTCGTTGGGCGGAAGCGTTGCGAGAAATGTCCGGTCGCTTGGAAGAGATGCCAGGTGATGAAGGCTATCCTGCCTATTTGGGCAGTCGCTTAGCCGAGTATTACGAACGATCCGGTAAAGTGATTTGTTTAGGCTCGGAACAAGAAGGGAGCATCACTGCCATTAGTGCAGTATCTCCATCTGGAGGGGACATCTCCGAACCTGTCACGCAAAACACCCTGCGAGTGGTGAAAGTTTTCTGGGGGCTGGATGCCACGTTAGCTCAAAAAAGGCACTTTCCCTCTATTGATTGGCTAAAAAGCTATTCCCTGTATGAGAATGAAATGGGCGCTTATCTGGATCGTCAGTTGCAAGTGGAGTGGTCGAAAAATGTGACTACGGCTATGCGGATGCTGCAAAAAGAAGCTGAACTTTCTGAAATTGTGCGTCTAGTTGGGATTGATGCCTTATCGGATAAAGATCAACTACTGTTAGAGATCACGAAGTCATTGCGAGAAGATTATTTACAACAAAATGCTTTTGATGCTGTTGATACTTTCACTTCTCGAGAAAAACAATTTGAAATGCTGCAGACCATCTTACTGTTTCATGACGAAGGTCAAAAAGCTTTAGAATTAGGCGCCTATTTGACAGAAATCTATCAGGGAACAGAACGTCTGCGAGATAAAATCGCTCGCATGAAATATCTTCCGGAAGATGATTTAGAAGGAATCCGCAAATTGGAAAGCGAGATAAAAGATACGATGAAAGAAATCTTGCAGAAAGGAGATCGTACGGATGATCAAAGAATATAAAACGATCGGGGAAGTTGTCGGTCCTTTGATGGCGGTCGATCGTGTCTCAGGAGTGAAATATGAAGAGCTGATCGAAGTACGTCTGCAAAATGGTGAAATTCGTCAAGGTCAAGTCTTAGAAATTCAAGAAGATAAAGCACTGGTGCAAATCTTTGAAGGTACTGGCGGAATTAATTTACGAGAATCCAGTGTGCGCTTCCTCGGACATCCGTTAGAGCTAGGTGTTTCTGAAGAAATGATTGGCCGGGTTTTTGATGGGTTAGGACGAGTCAAAGATGGTGGTTCAGAAATCATTGCTGAGAAACGAATGGACATTAATGGGGAAGTAATCAACCCGATGGCTCGAGATTACCCAGATGAGTTTATTCAAACTGGCATCTCTTCTATCGATCACTTGAATACGCTTGTTCGCGGTCAAAAATTACCGATTTTTTCTGGTTCTGGTCTGCCGCATAAAGAATTAGCTTCTCAAATCGCTCGTCAAGCGCAAGTGCTCGACACAGAGGACGACTTTGCGGTTGTTTTTGCAGGTATCGGGATTACGTTTGAAGAAGCAGAATATTTCATGGAAGATTTTCGCCAAACCGGAGCGATTGATCGGTCTGTTGTCTTTATGAATTTGGCAAATGATCCGGCAATTGAGCGAATTGCTACGCCGCGAATGGCTCTCACAGCTGCCGAATATTTAGCTTATGAAAAAGGGATGCATGTCTTAGTTATCATGACGGATATGACCAACTACTGTGAAGCGTTGCGGGAAATATCAGCTGCCCGTCGTGAGGTACCTGGGCGCCGAGGCTATCCTGGTTACCTCTATACGAATCTTTCCACATTATACGAGCGAGCTGGCCGCTTACGGGGAGTGAAAGGGTCGGTGACCCAAATCCCTATATTGACGATGCCAGAAGATGACAAGACCCATCCTATTCCTGACTTGACTGGTTATATCACAGAAGGTCAAATCATTCTTTCAAGAGAGTTATACAAAAACGGCATCCAGCCGCCGATTGATGTCTTGCCTTCTCTTTCTCGGCTGAAGGACAAGGGAACAGGTGAAGGCAAAACTCGTAAAGATCATGCATCAACGATGAATCAACTCTTCTCTGCTTATGCGCAAGGGAAGCAAGCCAAAGAACTCGCAGTCGTTTTAGGGGAGTCAGCACTATCTGATGTCGATAAAATCTATGCCAAGTTTGCGGAACGCTTTGAGAATGAATACCTGGATCAAGGTTATCAAACAAATCGGTCCATTGAAGAAACGTTGGATCTTGGGTGGGAACTGTTGGCGATGCTGCCGAAAGTAGAATTGAAACGGATCAGCGATGCGTTACTAGAGGCGTTTTTACCACAAGGAGAGGATGCAGATGAGCAGACAAACCGTTAATCCAACTCGCATGGAACTAAGCCGCCTCAGCAAACAGTTGACGACTGCCAAAAGAGGTCATAAACTGTTAAAAGACAAACAAGATGAGTTGATGCGTCGGTTCATCGAACTGATCAAACAAAACAACCTTTTGCGTAAAGAAGTAGAAACACAATTACATCGTGCCATGAAGGCTTTTCGCCTAGCCAATGCCACGATCAATGAAAAGTACATTGAAGAAATGTTCATCTTGCCAGCAACAGAAGTTTCTCTTGATGTCTCAACCAAGAATATCATGAGTGTGGAAGTGCCTGTGATGCAATTCGACTATGATGATGTGGTGATGCAGGCACCGATCGAGTATGGGTTTGTGAACTCGAATGTTCCTTTGGATCTGGCAATGGGACGTTTCACCGATGTCTTGCCTAAACTATTGTCTTTGACAGAGATCGAAAAGACCTGTCAATTGCTGGCGGATGAGATAGAACGAACACGCCGCCGGGTCAATGCGCTAGAATATTTGACGATACCAGAATTGGAAGAGACGATCTATGGGATCAAAATGCGTCTTGAGGAAAATGAACGCGCCAATGTTACTCGGATGATCAAGGTAAAAAATAAAACAAAGTGAATGCCACGTCAGTCGAAAATCTGCTTGGCACAAAGGTAGGAAAGAAAGATGAAAAAAAGAATGTCCAAAAAAATCAGTGCACCGCAGCTGGTTACACTGGTCTTTATGATGTTGATCTTGATGGGAACTGGGTTGCTTATGTTACCAGTTGTAACAAATGATGGGCAAGGTGTGCCTTTCTTAGATGCATTGTTTACCGCAACTTCCGCGATTTGTGTGACAGGACTTTCGACTTTTTCCATTTCTGAACAGTATAATATGGGCGGACAAGCGATTCTTTTGATCTTGATCGAAATTGGGGGGATCGGTTTTATGTCGATCCCAGTTTTCTTTTATATCTTAGCAAAAAAAAGGGTCAATTTAAGCACTCGGATGATTCTAAGAGAATCCCTCAATCTTGACCGAATGTCTGGCGAATTTCAATTGGCTTGGTACATTATCCGCATCGCATTTTTGATTCAATTTTTAGGGATCTGCCTGTTGGCTCTGTCTTTTGTGCCACGCTTTGGTTGGCAGCAAGGCCTATGGTTTAGTATTTTTCACGCCATTTCTTCCTTTTGTAATGCTGGATTTGATCTTTTTGGGAATAGTCTGGTCTCTTTTCAGTCGGATCCTTTTGTTTTAGGGGTCATTAGTCTTTTGATCATTGCCGGCGGCTTAGGCTTTCTGGTCTGGTTTGACTTGTTAGCTACTTCAAAAAGACGCTCGTTGCACAGCCGTATTGCCTTGTTGGCAATGATTGTTTTGCTGATTTTAGGGACGGTTGGTTTTTATGTGACCGAATATCACTCCAGTATCGTATCAGGCGATTCCATTGTTAGTCGCTTTTTCCAGTTATTTTTTCTTGCTGTGACCCCTCGAACGGCTGGATTTTATAGTATCGATTATGGCCAGATGAGTCAGGCTGGGTTAATGTTGACGATGATTCTCATGTATATCGGCGGTACTTCTGGATCGACTGCCGGAGGGCTGAAAACCACGACGGTCTCAGTGTTGATCATTAAGATTCGCAGTTTGTTGAAAGGGCGCAAACGAGCTGAAGTTTTTGGCAGAACGATCAAAGAGGCGGCTGTTTCGCGGGCGTTCACGCTCTTTTTCTTAACACTGAGTCTTTGCTTTATTGCCATCTTCTTATTATCCATCACAGAATCGATGCCGGGGAATTCTCAGTTTGGACTGGAATACATTGCTTTTGAAGTTTTTTCGGCTTTTGGAACAGTTGGATTAACAATGGGATTGACTCCGTATCTTTCTGTATTTGGTAAATTATTGATCATCTTATTGATGTTTATTGGTCGTGTGGGCATCATGACGGTTGCTTTTTCATTGATGACAAAAGCCAACCGCCGAGAAGCCGGATACAAATTCCCGGATGAAACGGTCATGATTGGCTAAGATCTGTTATTAATAGTTGTTTTGGATCAATGGAAATCATCCCCGAAAAATATTGCCGACTTTTAGGTTAGTTTAAGGTTTCTCGTCTAAGATCTTCCTAAGAACTAAATGAGTCAGTTGCAGCATTTCGTTAGAGCTGCTAGGACAATCCAAAGGTGGGAAGACCATGAGCTTGTGGGAATTGTGGTTTGTAGGAAAAACTTTTGTAACCGTGCTGCTAGTCGTTTTTTTACTAGAATGGCTGTACTTGTTACGGAAACTTTCAAGAAAATCGCAGCAGTTGATCTATTTACTGCTGATTTTGGTTGAATGGCTCAGCAACGGCTGGATCGGACTCCTAACAAGTTTAGTATGCGGAACGTATTTTTTCGGGCATTGGAAAGAGCATGCTGATACGACTGCATCGATTCAATCGACAGTGTATGGTGATGGGCAAGAGGGTACTGAAAACTTGATGCAAAAATACTAGCATGGCTTGAGTCAATGGGAACTATTGCCGCTGATATGCTTCTTCATAGAAAAGACACTGCTAATTAAAAAGAACCTGTGGTAAACGAAAAGATAACTTTTCGCAGCACGGGTTCTTTTTGATAGGATTCAGTGAGTGATTTACGCCGTTTTACTTACTACGTGGAAATAGCCTTCTTTGTCTTGAATGATCCAGACATTTTGATTGTCATTCTTGACGATGACGATTCCTTGTACGACCTCATTGGTGACTGTGCGAAATTCTTCTTTATTCATTTCGATACCTCCAAGGTAGATTCCAATTATTTTCAGAAGGGGGCAGCACGACAGTAGAGAAAAAGCCGTGCTGCAAAGCAAAAAGAAAATTAATTGGTAGCTATAGTATACAGGCAAGATATTGAGTTCTAGTCAATTTCATGTAAATAATCGGTTAAAGGAGAATCAATCTGTCAAAGAAAAACGCAGTTTCATTTTGGTATTGCCTCTTTCCACCATTTCTCCTAGTAATTGAGTGGCATGTGATAAGTAAAGCCGGGCCATTTCACGGTTGGCTTCTTCCAATAACTGATTTGTTAATGGGATTGTCTGATCGATCTTCTGTTGAATCGCTAAACAATTTGCCATGATTGTTTGTTCAAACCGTTCTGCTAGATCGCTGTATAGATCATAGTCTTGATCCCCGATCAGTGCTAATGTTTTAGTCAACCAATAGCTATTTCCCGGATCGTAAGTAGTGGTGGTATCACAATAACCTTTCGGGGTCTCATTCACATTGCTGTAAAAAGGGACCACTCCATTGAAGGTATTGGGACCAAAAGCTAGCCAGTGAACGCCTGCAATTTCATCAGGTACGTGACTGCGCACTTGGAGAATATGCACTTGCTGATTGCGATTGAGAGCAATCGAACGAAAGCGAGTTCTCTCACTAGCCGTTCCATTCCCGTACGGATCATAAGGGGTATTTTGAAAATGACTGCTCAACGCCCACTTTACATCCATCACGCTGATTTTCTTTTTCGGAAGACAGATGAAAGGTAGATCTTGGTCAAGCGGATCCGACGCGGTTTCGCTGAACTGTTTTTGGATATACCAAGCTCTAGGGTTGTTATAACGAGTATCTTTTTCTGTTGCACTGCCGAAAATATGACGTAAATTGATTCCTTCAAAGTCTGGATTTAAGTGATTGCTGACAATCATATCAGGTAAATCGTCGGAAAATAAAGTATCTTGAGAATCAAAATCGAAGGTAGCGATATTCATTCGATTCGGGGCGATCACATAAGCATCATCAGGAATTCGGATCGCTGCCCAATGATGTCCGCCAATCGTTTCCATATACCAGATTTCTTCTCGATCGGCAAAAGCCAAACCATTAGACTCATAGGTACCATAAGTTTCTAGTAACTCGCCTAAGCGTAAGACTCCTTCTCGAGCAGAACGGATATAGGGAAGCACGATACTGACAAAATCTGCTTCTCCAATGCCTTCTTTTACCAAAGGATCGATAGCTAAAACTCTCGCATTGGTAGTGATCGTTTCTGTGGCGGTCATGGCGACATTGGCGCTGTTGATTCCTGAAGCAGCCCAGACTCCTTGAGATTCATCTGCCTCAGGCGTAGAAGTATACCTTAGGGGATCTTTCGGCAAAGGAATACTGCACCCGCTTAAAACAGCATGGAACGTAGCAGGCTGTTGTTCAGGTTGGATTACGACAAATTTTTGTGGTAGGGACACTGCCCCGGCATCTTCATTGCGAGCAATGAGGGTCGAGCCATCGAGTGATGCGTTTTTGCCTACCAGCATGGTTGTACAAGAAGCTGATTTGCGTGTCATTGACAAAACTCCGATCTTCAGATTATTTTGTTGATAATTGAACGTAGTATAGCGAGTAAAAGACAAATTGACAATCAACTTTCGACTAAAAATTAGTTCGCTTTCTGTGTGACTTTTAGTAAAATAGGAAAGAAGGAGTGAAGAAAATGAAACGAATCGTTATTTTTAGTTTGCTGTGGCTGGCAGGGATTGGGTTGAGCGGCTGTTCTGAAGCTACTACCCAGACAACAACGACTGGCAGCAATCAAGCTACAGCTAACTCGGTGGTTAAGCAACAGACGGCTGAGATCTCATTTGTGAACAAGACAGATGCGCAGCCTGAACAAATACCAGCCAAAACGGTGTCATTCAAAGAAGGAACCTCTTTAATGGAGATAATGAAGGAAAATTTTGATTTAGTGGAAGACAAAGGCATGATCACCAGTATTGAAGGATTAGCGCAAGATGAAGCGGCTGGTTATTATTGGACCTATACGATCAATGACGAGATGGTCAATACCGGCGCAAAAGATACATCTCTTACCGAAAAGGATCGAGTCGTTTTTACCTATGAGAAATTTTAAACCGACAAAAATGTCTTTTTCCGTGCAAGAGATTGCTTATCTTGCTTTGCTAGTAGCAGCATCAGTGGTGGGGCGTACATTGTTTCAACCACTGCCAAATGTACAACCAATGACCGCTATTTTCTTATTGGTGGCTCTTTATTTAGGCTGTGTCAGAGGACTGATCGTCGCATTGTTATCCCTTTTGATTACGAATTTTTACATGGGGATGGGGATTTGGACGATTGCTCAGGCAGTAAGTTATACAGTCGTGATCCTCATGATGAGCGGATTAAGACATGTTCCCATCGTTAAACGTTCCTTGATCTTGCAAGTGATTTTTAGTATTTTAGCAGGGTTCCTTTATGGATTTGTGGTCTCCTTACTCAGCGTGTATCTGCTAGGCTTACCAAGCTTTTGGGGCTATTATCTGCAAGGAATAAGTTTTGATACGCTGCATGCTGTTGGAAATGGCTTCTTTTATGGACTACTTGCGCCAATATTTCGACGACTTTTTCACCGTTATTATCCGGCTAAAAAGCTCATCCATTAGTGCAATCTGCTGATTCAGCGCTTTATTGCATTCATTGCTAGTGTCATTGATCTGTCTCAAAGAATGATCAATGACACTGGTTTTTATATCGATATCTGGCAAGATCCTCCTTGTAGATGCTGCTACAAGCATAATTGTGTTGTTCTCTTACAAAATCGGGTATTCTTAACCTATACTGGAAAGGGAGCGGTTTCAATGAAGTGGATCGTAAAAAAAGAAGATCTAGAAGCATATCGGACGAGATTCAATGGGAAACTGGCTGGCTATGCTGAAGAAGCTAAAGTAATGGCGATTCCTTTGCCAAAGTATTATATCGTAATCGTTGATGAAGAAAAAATTAGTTTGATTCAATTGGATTTGAACTTTGAACAAAAAGCCATGGAAACCGTGCTGATCCATGAGATCACCACATTGAAAATTACTGGTGTCATGAACAAAAAAGTGTTGATCCAGACGCCTTCTAAAACTATCAAGGTTTTGATTAAACCGATGGCGATCGGAATCAAAGAAGAGCAGCAACAGTTGATCGATACGTTTACCCGGATGGCGAGCTGACTACTTATTTTAGAGGAAAAATCAAAAACGGATCAAACGCCAAGCTGGCGGATTGATCCGTTCGTTTATTCTGGGGTTCCCACAATTTTGATGTATTCATCGATATTTTTGATTTTCATATGTTTGATCACTAACTGTTCACGTTTGTTCCATTTGCCTTCGACTTCTAGCTGGTACTTGTTGAGAGGTAAGCGTAAAACGTAACTAGAAAGGTAACGGTCTTTAATAATACAGTTGATGATTTTATGGTCTTCTAATAATTGGATTCCAGTCAGCATCATCGGAGTTTCTTGAAAAACACGACTGTTGACTAACAATCCTACATGTGTTTCATTCATTATTCGATCCTTTCTGAGAAAAATAAATTCTCGAATATTCTTCTTTTCTATGTTACCCGATTTATCTAGGAAAGGCAATTCTGGAAAAACACCTAGCAACGCATATCACGGAATAAAACAACTGGTGAAGAGGAATCACTACACGATTGAATGGCAGAAAGTTTTTACAGAAAAAAGACACAGAAAAAAAGATACAGAAAAAAAGACAGAATAAAGAGATCTGAAACGGCGAGACAAAAGGAATGAACACAAAGAATGAATAAATAAGAAGCACACGAATAAACAAGGATTTTTGATGGCACTTAAAGAGAAAGCGTGCGAAAACATATCATTTCTTAACGTTTAAAAAAGGCAACTTTTTGTTTGAAGTAGCTTAGAGAAAGGGAGTTAAGCAGAAATACGTTCTTCTAGAGGAAATGGCACCTGTAAAAGAACGAGGACTGCAAGCTTGAAAACAGGCATTTCAGCAGATTTCTGTTAAAATAATAACTATAAAAGAATTGGAGGAGACACATATGAAAAAATCTGGATACGTAGTAGGTTTGATTGGCGCGGCTTTTGGTCTGGCAGTTTATAATAAAATGCAGAAGATGACTGTCAACAAAGATTCTGTTAAAGGCAAAGCAAAAGAAGTTGCGGGAAATGTCGTTGGCAACGAAAAAATGCAAGCAGAAGGAACATTGGATCAAGTTGTCGGTGCTTCTAAAGAAGTACTAATGGACTTGAAAAATTCTGTGACCTCTGCCATTGGGGTTGGAACTCCAGACAAGGTGGCTGGTAAAGCCAAAGAGGCAGCAGGCGATATCACGGATGATCCGACAAAAAAAGCAGAAGGCTTTGTTGATCAAGCAGCAGGGCATTCTAAAGAAATCATTGCAGATCTTAAAGACAAATCTGAGTCAATGGCACAAGATGTCAAAGATAAATTCGACCAAAAATAGGATGTAGTGAGAGACAGGCACAGAGGGCCTGTCTTTTTTTTGTGGCTTTTTTTGCAAACAAAAACAATGATCCGGTCACCTGAAGAGCGACAAGAACGAAGGATCGGTGTGCAATGATGGGATCGCTGACAAAAGTAGTAATTGATGCTTGACACATGAATGCGCGTTCATATATAATAAAAATGTAGATATGAACATATATTCATTTGTAAGCAAATGATGCACTAACTTTGAAGGAGGCTTTTCTTATGTCTACCCACTCTTGCAATCATTCAACACCACACACCCATGCCGCAGAGGCAAGCCATTCCCATGGCAACGCCCCGTTACGCAATTATTTAGTAGGAGTTATTCTTTTTATTGCTGCTTTATTGGTACCGCAATTGGTCGTTAAAGATTTTTTATACACTGCCGCTATTCTTTTAGCAGGGTATCATATTATTTGGGAAGGGATCGAAGACACCATCAAAGATACCCGCAAAAGCAGACACTTTAAACCGAATGTTCATTTATTAATGACATTGGCTGCCTTTGGTTCAGTATTGATCGGCAACTTCAATGAAGCTGCCTTGCTGATTCTGATTTTTGCCGGGGCTCACTTTTTGGAAGAGTATGCAGAGGGCCAAAGCCGCAAAGAAATCACGAACCTCTTGAAGTTGAATCCGACAGAAGCCCGTCTGGTTAAGGCAGATGGCAGCATTGAGAAAATTGCAGCAGAGCAAGTCAAAAAAGGGGATAGGCTGCAAGTTTTACCAGGGGACCAAATCGCAACAGACGGTAAAATTCTCTCGGGAATCAGCAGCATCAACGAAGCCTCCATCAACGGTGAAAGTGTTCCCCGTGAAAAAACTGTAGGGGATGAAGTTTTCGGAAGTACGATCAACGGTAACGGCACTTTTATGATGGAAGTGACAAAAGACAGCAGTGAGACAGTTTTTGCTAAAATACTCTCTGTTGTGGAATCGGCACAAAACAATCAATCAAAAACAGAAACCCGCATCAAAAAAATCGAGCCGCTTTATGTGACAACGGTCTTGATTTTGGTACCCTTATTTATTTTGACAGCACCCTTTCTTTTTGGTTGGGATTGGTCAACCAGTTTTTACCGGGGACTAGTGATGATGATCTCTGCTTCGCCCTGTGCATTAGCCGCTAGTGCAGTACCTGCTAGCTTGTCTGCTATCTCAAACTTAGCAAAACGGGGCATCTTATTTAAAGGCAGTTCTTATCTTGCAAATATGGGACAAACAAAAGTAGCCGCCTTTGACAAAACTGGCACATTAACGATTGGTCAACCACAAGTGACCGATGTTTTCTTTGCTGAAGAAACAACTGAAGCGCACCGTCAAGAGTGGGTATCGCTGATCTTGGCCATGGAAAAGCAAGCAAATCACCCATTAGCGGCTGCCATCGTAGAGCATTTTGAGAAACAAGAAAAGGCACAACCATTAGAACTTTCCGTTAACAACCAAATTGGTTCCGGTCTGACGGCTGTAGTTGAGGGAAAAACCTATCGAATTGGCAAGCCAGCGGCGACGTTTGCGCATTCATCATTTGCTGAGCAACGAGAAACCCTGGAACAATCAGGCAAAACGGTGGTTGTTTTTTCGGTGGATGATCAGCCAGTTGGACTGATCGCATTGATGGACTTACCGAATCCTCAATCTAAAGCGGTCATAGATGAACTGCAGCAATCTGGTATTCGAACAGTCATGATCACAGGAGACAGTCAAGCAGCTGGACAAGCGATTGGTGATCAGCTTGGAGTAGATCAAGTTGCTGCAAATGTTCTGCCAGAAAATAAGGCTCAGATTATCCAGCAGTTGCAAAATGAATACGGTCAGACAGTCATGGTTGGAGATGGTATCAATGATGCGCCTGCATTGGTACAGGCCGATATCGGTTTTGCTATGGGGGAAGGATCGGATGTTGCAATTGAAGTGGGGGATGCGGTGATCATGAAAAATGATCTAACACGCTTTACCTACGCACTAAAGACCGCAAAAAAACTAGATCGGATTATTTGGCAAAATATTTTTTTCTCCATGTTTATTGTGGCATTATTGATCGTATTGAATTTGCTAGGCAAAATGAATATTGGGTTAGGCGTCTTTGCTCATGAAGGCAGTACATTACTCGTCTTATTCAACAGCTTGCGCATGCTTGCACCAATGAGTGAGACAGTCGCCCATACATCAAAAAAATAATCAAAAAACGCTTATGCTGATTTAATGGCCATCCAGCATAAGCGTTCGCTTTTTTAGTAAACAATGTCATTGATTGTACGCTGCAGAAGAGCGAGGAAATTGGTCGATTTTTGCTAAGCGCTGATCGATTCGTTTGATGATGCCTTCTGAAAACTCGAGATTCCGGATAGAAGAGCGAGCCGCAAGCAATAATTGTTTTTCTTGCATCAAATCTTCTTGGATTCGATAGATATTGGCTAAGCGTTCCACATATTCATAATGGGTGTAGTCCGTCTGGCTGATCAAAAACTTCAATAGATCTGCTGCCTGCATATACGCTTCTTGCGTATAATAAGTGATCGCTTCCCGGTATAACTTGATTTCAAATTCTTCGATTTTTTGGGAATTTGCTTTTAAATCCCGCCATTCGTTGATTGAAATTTTTTTTTGGATATTTCCCAAATCGTCATACAAAAAAATCACAGGGACGTCATTGGGATGTTTTGTTTCTTGTTTGATTTTTTTCATGTCGTACCTCCTGCGTTTTTTGCTCCGTTTTTACTGATCATTTCTCGTTGATACAGTCTATTGTAAAAGCAAAGCAACAAAAAGTCTACATGAAGATGTCAAAAGAATTGTTCTTTTAGCGCATTTTCATCTTAATAACTACGTTTTCTTTGAAAATGATTGATTAAATCCGAGATCCCCATAAAAATCAAGACTCCGCCAAAAATTTGGAAGAACAAAAGCCACGTTTGAAACGGATTGAAAACAAGAATGATACCTGCCACAATCACGAATAAACTGAAAAGCAAACCAGTGATAAATGGTAAGCCATTGCGTTTTTGATTAAAGCTTGCCATCAAACGCGTACAGCCACTGATCGTGATCATGATTCCCAAAAAGAATGGTACGATCGATAATAGTCCCTTTGCAAAAACGAGAATAGCTGCGGCGGCAATCAAAAGCAGGATCCCCGTTGTCATCTGCATATTCACATAGCCGGTTTGCCGTTTTTCTTTGTAACTGGAATAGAGGTTGATCACCCCAAGGCAGGCAACATATCCGGCAACTAAATAGACAATCGTATTAAAGACACTGCGAGGAGCAATCAAAATAATCAATCCAGCAATCAAAAATAAAATCGCTCGTAATAAATCGTATCGTTGGATTTTCTCGAAAAAAGTATTCATAAGTTCAGTTCCTCCTTTTTTTTACTATTGTAGCGGATTTCTTTCAAAATAGAAAATAGAAACGCGTTGTAGGATAATTCTGCTTTTGAAGCAGCAAATTATTTGGTAAGATAGATGAAACAACAAAGAATGGAGAAAACTATGAGTGTATTAACGCTTTTAATGTGTCTGTTCACGGTCGTCTTGTATTTGTTTCTCGCTGTCGTCCGCAAAGACATTCAAATTGTTGCAGCCAGCCGTAAAGGCGGAAAAGCAGCAATTGCTTTCTTTTCATTGGTGGTCATTATAGCAATGTTTTTTATGGAAGAAACCTTTGAGAACCGCTTGCGAGGGGTCGTATCTGGATTGCTTTTCTTAAGTTTTGTTTTTGATAGCAGAGGGTTAGCTGAAGATCGATTCATTATTCATCCACTAAATATTCGCGGGATCTTGTATCAGGAAGTGGATCGGGTGGTACTGTATCAGGAGAGCAAGGACCAATGGATCAAAATGAATTTCTTCCGAAGAGGGATGCGAGGACCACTGTTGAAATTCGAGCGTCCAATGGAAGAATTGGTCCTGTTTTTGACGGAGCATCTAAATGAAGGAACACCGATCGATATTCTAGTTGATCAAGAGCCAAAAGGCCATTAAATTTCTTTAAGCGATCATATAAATTGAGAGAATCAATTGGCCAGGCCCCTTTGACTGCAAAAGCAAAGAGACCCGGTCAATTTTTCACTTGAAGGGACTATCCAGTTGATTTTTTTGGCAAAATTCGAGTACGCCGAATACAGGAAGCAAGCTAGGTTTCTGACCGAACGTTTTGCTATTTTTTGTTTAAGAAGAACAGGGTCTTACCCTTAAATAAAGGGAATATGGTAGAATTGAGTATCAACTTTATTGTTTTAATTGAATAGGTTTACATACAAAGGAGGACGATGCTGTTGGTACAAATAAAAGAGGTCCTCAAAACCGTTTTGTTCGTTGCTCTGTTTGGGCTGTTACTGTTTTCGTTGCGACAATACGTCTTCACCCCTGTGATCGTTAAAGGAGATTCTATGGATCCAACATTGCATGATGGGGAGCGTGTGATCGCTATGAAAAACACCCAAATCAGCCGGTTTGATATCATCACATTTGAAGCCCCTGATGAGGTGGGAAAAAACTACATTAAGCGTGTGATCGGATTACCTGGTGATGTGGTGGAATACCGTGAAGACACTTTATTCATCAATGGGGCAGCATATGAAGAGCCTTATCTTTCTGCTTTTCGTTCAAAATTAACCGATGGTTATCCACTGACTTCTGACTTTACGATGGCTGATTTCGGTGTTGAACAAATTCCAGAAGGAAAATTGTTGGTGTTAGGGGACAATCGCCGAATCTCTAAAGACAGCCGGACCATTGGTTTGATTGATCAGTCAGCCGTATTAGGAGATGTCAAATTTATTTTTTGGCCCCTTAAAGATTTCGGAAGCATTCCGAATCAACACTCTGAGTAAGCGGAAGTCCGACTCGCTCAGAGCTTTTTTTAAAAGAAAATTTGTTATACTATTTGTTATGAAGACAATGAAAGAAAAATTGTCAACGGATCAATAGAGAGCATCAAAACTGTTATTTTTCATGCGCAGGTTTGGTAGATGCAGGAGTTGATCTTTACTTACGATAGAAGCGACGATAAAAGTAAAGGAGTCTTCGTATGAGTTTACGATTTATACTAGGCGATGGACGCTGCGATCACGAACAAGCGATTTTGGATGCAGCTAACGCTTGGTTGGAAAAGCCACAAACAGAAGTCTTTTTTCTTGTCCCTAACTACAATAAGTTTGAACGAGAAAGAGAGATTCTGCAGGCGCTAAAACAAGGCACTGGAGATTTTGCCTCGATTCGAGCTCAAGTCTATAGTTTTCACCGTCTGGCCTGGTTCTATCTTCAACAAACTGGCTGGTTGTCAAAAACGGCCATTACAGATACCGGTGCAACCATGATCCTTCGCAAAATACTTCTCGATTTGGAAGAGGAGTTGATTCTTTTTCGAGGAGAAATCAATAAACCTGGGTTTATTCAACAACTGTTGTCTCTTTATCAAGAAATGCAGACAAGTAATATCGCAACCGAAGATCTGCATCTCGGTGGAACGATGAATAGGAGCAACGGAGAGGATGCGTTAAAGTTTTCCGAACTCGCATTGATCTTTCAGCGTTTCGAATTAGAAATGGTGACCCGGGAACTGCAAGTGGAACAACCGCTGGCACTACTAACACGTTATCTGCAGCAAGGGTCTAAACCCAATGAATTAATGAACGATCGGCCTGATCTTTCGGAATCATTATTTATCATCAGTGGTTTTTCAGCATTTTCAACTCAAGAACAGAGTGTATTAAAAGAATTGATGAAACAAGGGCACGTCGTTGTCGATTTGCTTTTAGATCATGGATATCCCCAAGAATTACCTTCACCATTAGATTTGTTCTATGAATCGGGCCGCAGTTACCATCAATTATTTCTTGACGCTAGAACGGAAAATGTCGCCATTTATTTGGATCAAAAGCTTTCACCTTCTGAAGCACAGCAAGTGACACTAGAGAAAGCTGCCGCATACAATGAAGTGGAATCCTTTTGGCGTAAAACCCAGAATCAGCTCCATTATCAGCAGCAGCAACCAGTTTCACCGTATCTAGAAATGTGGAAAGTTGGCAATCCTGAAGAAGAAGTCCGGCAAATGGCTGCGAAAATCCGCGCATTGATCAGCGAGCAAAAAGGAGCAAAACTGCGTTATCGAGACATTCAAGTCTTGACACTGCAACCAGAGATCTACCATCAATATATTCCAACGATTTTTAAAGAATATGAGATTCCGTTTTATATTGACGAAGAGCAACTCATGGCTCAGCATCCGCTCGTTGAATTCTTGAATGCCTTCTTTGCTTGTGCAGATTATGGCTTTCGTTTAAATGACATTTTTCGACTGTTGCGTACGGAACTTTATTTGCCACAAGCATTCCAACAACAAGAAGACTGGCTGGCTGCCCGGGATGCATTTCGACAATTAGTAGACATTACAGAAAACCAAGCACTGGCTCATAACTTCCAAGGAAAAGATTGGACCCGTGAGAGAGACTGGCTCTTAGTGGACTATACATTGACAGGAGAAAACGCATCTGGCATCGCTGAATTGACAGATTATACGAATCAATTGCGCCGCTATTTCCGTCAAGATATTTTTGGCTCCTTGAAAAACATTCAAGAGACAAAGACGAACCGGGAAGCTGCAGGTGCTTTATACCAATTTTTACTTTCAGCAGGTGTTGAACAGCAATTGATTCATTGGCGAGATCAAGCAATCTCACAAGGAAAACTAGAACAAGCTCGCAACCATGAACAAACATGGCAAGCTTTGATCGATCTTTTAGATGAATTTGTGGCTATTTATGGCGATGATCCTTTCGAACAGTCACTCTTTGAAGAAGTATTGATGACGGGTTTGGAGAATCTGACTTTCGGGAAAATTCCGACAGCAATCGATCAAGTCAATATTAATCGTTTTGATCTAG
Organism: Enterococcus sp. RTP21361st1_A6_RTP21361_211029; assembly: GCF_040910045.1. Classification (NCBI taxonomy): domain Bacteria; kingdom Bacillati; phylum Bacillota; class Bacilli; order Lactobacillales; family Enterococcaceae; genus Enterococcus; species Enterococcus sp. RTP21361st1_A6_RTP21361_211029. Next base: position 16,871 of record NZ_JBDGBK010000042.1, read on the forward strand.
TACGACCTCGGCAAGCAAAAATCACTTTCGTACCAGGATTGAATGAGACGGTGTTGCCAAGAAGGATCGAAAATAAAACATTGTTGACTAACGAAGAAAGACAACATCTCAATCAATTGTTTGCGGGAGAAAAATATCTACGCGATACGATTATCGAAAGTAGCGCCAAAGAGCCGTTTCTTTTTTATGCGATCTTATTGTCTTCCACGGATAAACTCTATTTGTCTTATGCATGCAATTTTGATACCCAGCAAAATATCAAATTGTCCCCATATCTGGCTCGTCTGCTTGAATGGTTAGATGTTTCTTTACAAGACCGGGGCATCTTATCTTTAACCAGTGATCCAGAAGCCTACGTCGGCACGTATCGGGGATTAATCTATCAGTTGAATAATCTAAGTCAGCAGGCAAGAAAAGAACGACAGAATTTGCCGGCACAGTGGCAACGATTCAAACAGGCTTTATTGCATTCGCCTGAAAAGCAATTAGCCCTTAGAGTATTTGAAAGCCAGACCCATCAAAACATTCCAGTCCCGTTGTCTCAAGATAAAGCCGTTGCTTTATATGGGCCATCCATCTACAGTTCGATTTCGCAACTGGAGACATTCTACCAGTGTGAATACAAATATTTTGTCAGTTATGGACTACGCTTGAAAGAGCGGGAAATCTATGGACTTAACTCAGCGATGACTGGTGAATTTTTCCATGATGCACTCGATCGCTTTGTCAAAGTATTGATCAGTGAGAACATCTCATTGACGCAATTGACCATGGATCAACGGCTCCAATTTGTTGAAAAAGTGTTGCAAGAGATTTTTGGAGAAGTCCGCTATACATTATTGTCCAGTTCGGCCAGAATGAATTTTATTCGTTATCAGCTAGGTAAGACGATTCAGCGAGTAGCTTGGGCATTAACGAAGCAAGGACAAAAAATGCACTTCTCACCGCAAAAAACCGAAGTACTGTTTGGACAGATCGCTGGCGCTCAAGGGATCAATGGCATCGAGCTGCCTTTAAGCAGTGGGGGCAAACTGCATGTGCGAGGAAAAATCGATCGGGTAGATGCAGCAAAAACCGAAGAAGAGCAGTGGCTTTCAGTCGTAGATTACAAATCAAGCAGTCGTGAATTTGATTTGACAGAAGCATACTATGGCTTAGCAATGCAGTTGATCACTTATTTAGACGTTGCGCTGAATGATGCTGTGCAGCTAGTTGGTACAGAAAATGTGCGCCCGGCTGGGGCTTATTATTTACATGTCCATGATCCAGTCTTAGATGGTCAAAAATCCTCTGAAGAGGAACGGTTGAAGCAATTCAAATATGATGGGTTGTTTCTGGATGAACCCTCATTGTTTCCACTTTTGGATCATGAATTGTCAAACAGCAGCAATTCGGCAGTTTTTCCGATTCGCAAAGACAAAAGCGGGACGTACCAAAAGACACCACAAGCCAAAAACAAGTTTTACACTGAAGAAGAGATTCGCTTGTTGAGGCAGCACAACCGCAAAAATATGCAGCAAGGTGCGGAGAAACTTCTCAGCGGCGAAATTGCCTTGAATCCGTCTTATAAGCTGAAAGACAAAAAGCGCGCCTGTGAGTTTTGCCCATTTCGCAGTATTTGCGATTTCGATGTGATGCTGCAAGAAAATAATTATCATCGTCTAGAGAATTTATCGAAAGAAGAGGTTTTACAGCGATTAAAGGAGGAAGAGAATGACTAAGATCCCTCTAAAACCACAAAATGAAACATTTACTGATACTCAGTGGCAAGCGATCTTTGATAAAGGAGACAATCTCCTTGTTTCTGCCTCAGCTGGATCAGGAAAGACCACCGTCCTTGTGCGACGTGTGATCGAGAAATTAAAAGCAGGAAGTCAGATCGACGAATTGCTGATCGTGACCTTTACCGAAGCAGCAGCAAGAGAAATGAAAGAACGGATCCAAGTAGCTCTGCAAATGGCCATTAATCAAGAAAGCCAAGAGCAAAAAAGACAACATTTCGTTCGGCAGTTGCAATTATTACCTACCGCAAATATTTCAACACTACATGCCTTTTGTTTAACGGTCATTCGGCGTTTTTATTATCTGATCGATTTGGATCCTGGATTTCGGATGCTGACAGATGAAACGGAGATTTTGCTGCTGAAAGAGGAAATCTGGACACAATTACGAGATGCACACTACGAAGCAAATGATGAAGCCTTCTTTCGATTAACCGAAAACTTCGCCAGTGATCGTTCCGATGAGACGGTTGGTGATTTGATTTTGTCACTCTATGATTTTGCCCGCGCCAACCCTGATCCAGAAAAGTGGCTGGACGGTTTAGCGGTAAATTATGAAGCCGCGGACAATTTAGGGGAGAATCACCTCTATCAGGCTCAAATCAAACCGACGTTGGTAGAAATTGCCGCAACGGCAGAGCATTTGCTGGCAGCGGCCAAACAATTTGCAGATCAGTCACCATTAATGGAAAAAGCAGCAGCACTCGTTCAAGCAGAGATTTCTCAAGTCCAAGAAATTCAACGAGTTCTGTCAACAGACGATCTATCCGTCTTATATGATCGCTTGACTCATTTGACCTTTGATCGCTACCCAAGCTATCGGAAAGAAGAACAAAAAGAACTTTCACAGGAAATCAAACCGTTGCGGGATGATGCCAAAAAACTATTAGAACAACTCAAGGGATATTTTCCTTATCCACCAGCAGACATGCTGCAAATGCTGCAACTATCTGAACCGATCGTTGCGACTATGGCAGAGATGACCAAAGAGTTTTTGACTGCTTTTCAAGCCCGCAAGCTAGCAAAAGGGTTGTTGGATTTCAATGATTTAGAACATTTCACGTTGAAAATCTTATTGGGTGATGGCACAGGCAGCGATGCTTCTGTTTATTACCGCGATAAATTTGAAGAAGTGCTCGTGGATGAGTATCAGGATATCAATCGACTGCAAGAAGCGATTCTGTATTGGGTTCGGCAAGTTTCAGGAGACCATGGAAACATGTTCATGGTAGGGGATGTCAAACAATCGATCTATTCATTTCGCTTAGCAGACCCCACTTTGTTTATAGAAAAATATTTGGCATTTGAACATCAAAACGGGGGACGAAGAATCGTTTTAGCAGAAAATTTCCGTTCGCGCCGCGAAGTGCTTGATTTTACGAACTTGGTTTTTCAACAATTGATGGACGAACAAGTTGGACAGATCCCTTATGATGACGCAGCGGCTTTAGTTCCGGGATTTCCGAGTTTTCCTGAAAGCGACGCATTCATTCCGGAACTTTTGATCTATGAAAAAGAAGCTGAAAGTACTACGAATTTGATTGAAGACAAAACGGAAGGAGAACTTCACGTCACCGCAATCAAAATTCAAGAACTGATCCAATCCCAATTTATGATCTATGATAAAAAAAGACGGGAAGAACGTCCAGTCACTTATCAGGATATCGTTTTACTGACTCCTACCCGCAAAAATAATTTGGTCATCTTAGATGTTTTCAAAAAATTCGGGATTCCTCTTGAAGTCAATGATGCACAGAACTATTTTCAAGCAACAGAGATCCAAACAATGATCGCATTGTTGCAAATCATTGATAATCCTTATCAGGACATTCCATTAGTGGCTGTTCTCCGTTCACCTATGGTAGGGCTAACGGAAGACGAACTAGCAGAGATTCGGCTAGCGGATCGTACCAGTGAGTTTTACAAAGCGGTCTTGACTTATCAAGACAACCAAAAGGGGACTGTTTCCGCTTTAAGCAAACGAGTGGATGATTTTTTAAGCGAATTGAATCGTTGGCGGGAAGCAGCTCGCAGACTGCCGATCCCTAATTTATTATGGGATATTTATGATACAACGGCTTACTTGGATTACGTGGTTGGCTTGCCAGCAGGGCAACAGCGCTATGCCAATTTGATTGCATTGATCCACCGAGCAGAGAAATATGAGAAAAGCAGTTTCCGAGGATTGTATCAATTCATTCGGTTTATTGAAAAAATGCAAGAAAAAGATAAAGATTTGGCAGAACCGTTGGCGACGCCAGCTGAAAATGCTGTGCGGGTCATGACTGTCCATGCTAGTAAAGGATTGGAGTTTCCCGTTGTTTTCTTATTGGATACAACGAAATTCTTCAATTACCAAGACTTTCAAAAGCGTTATATTTTTGAAGAACAACTTGGCGCAGGTATCCAATATATCGATGCTTCGGAAAATATCAAATATGAAACGATTCCTTTTCAAGCCATCAAACAAGTTCGTTTGAAAAAAGCTCTCTCTGAAGAAATGCGTAAACTATACGTAGCATTGACACGGGCCGAGCAGAAACTGTATTTAGTTGGTTCTTATAAGGATCGGCAGGCAGCCTTTAAAGCTTGGCAAGCGGGGTTGACACAAAGTCAGACAGTCCTTGACCCGGCTTTACGTTTAGTTGCAAGAGGCAGTCTAATGGATTGGGTCGGTTTGACATTGATTCGTCATCCAGAGATGGAGCAGGTTTTTACTGATGCCAGTGAACGAAAAATGACGATCCATCATCCTGCAAGATTCCAGATCCATTGGTGGAATCAGGATCAGATTGATCAGCAATTGCAGGTGCAGCCGCCAACAGAGGCAGTTGTGGCTCCGACACCAAGTACTACAGCCCCAGAAAGATTGCTGAACCGTTTAGACTATCAGTATCCTTACAGCAAAGCGACTCAAACCACCAGCTATCAGTCGGTCTCAGAGTTAAAACGTCTATATAATGATCCGGACGATCAAGATATTACTTTACTGGAATGGCATTCCGCGGATCAAAAATTGGCACCTCAGCGCTTTCGTTATGTTGAGACTGAATTAGCTAAACCGCGTTTTTTACAAGAACAAAAACCGCAAGCTTCTTCGATCGGGAGTGCTACGCATCTAGTTATGCAAATGCTGCCGCTGACTGAAGTACCGACGGAAGCATCCTTAGCAGCTTTTATCGATGAATTGGTTGAACGTCAGCTCTTTACGAAAGATGTTGCCGACAAAATTGATCAAGCGAGCATCGTGTGGTTCTATCAAACAGCCGTGGGGCAGACTTTGATCAAGTATGCAACACAGGTAAAACGGGAGCAGCCATTTTCAATGCTAAAAGAAGCTGCCACTATTTTTGAAGGATTTGATGAACCAGATGCCGAATTATTGATCCACGGGATTATTGATGGCTATGTGGAGTTGCCAGATCGAATCATTTTGTATGATTTTAAGACGGATGCTGTATTTGGCAGTGAAGCACAGATTGAAAAGCGCATGCGGGATCGGTATTATGGACAGCTAAAACTGTATTGCCAAGCGTTAGAACAAGCTTTGCAGAAACCTGTGACTGAGACATATCTGGTTTTACTAGCCGCTAAGAAAATAATCGAATGGTAGGACCTCGAACGGGATTCCTTACAATTCGTAAGCGATGTGCTATAATGATGCAAAGAGGTGATAGAAAATGATAAAAGTGGAAACAGATTACGCCCTTTGTCCTAAATTTGAAAAAGCTTTTTCGATTCTAGGAAAAAAGTGGAATGGCTTGATCATTGATGTGCTTCTTGAAGATGGCAAACAACGGTTTGTGGATCTTGCCAAAAAAATCCCCCAAGTGAGCGATCGGGTATTGGTGGAGCGCTTGAAAGAATTAGAACGTGAAGAAATCGTCTGCAAAGAAGACAATCTTTACTGTTTAACACCAAGAGGGGTCGCACTTGAAAAAAGTATGATGAGTGTGAAGCGCTGGGCAGAAACTTGGGTCAGAGAAGAAGAATGCAGTTGATTTCTGGCAAATAATTAGGTACACTAAGGTCAATCGAATAGTTAAAAAGCGTTGATGGAAACTAGTAGTTTGGCTGAAACAGGAAAGGGAGACTTGTCATAGACTGAAAGCAAGTTCTGTATTCGAAAAATGAATTTCATTTCTGGAGCTTACTGAACAAGAATCAGTCGGCAGTCCTACTGTCGTTAGTAGAAGTGAGTGCGTGGACTTTGTCCACGAATGAGGATGGTAACACGAGACGTCGTTCCTTTTTTAGGAACGGGGTCTTTTTTTCGTCTTGACTTATCAGCTATTCACAAAGAATAAGGAGGAAAAACATGTCTTTACAAGAGAAACTAGAGTCATTGAAAGAAGTAACGCTTTCAAAGATCAAAGAAAGCCGTTCAATCAATGAATTGAATCAAATTCGTGTCGATGTCCTTGGTAAAAAGGGACCCATCACGGAAGTTTTGCGGGGAATGAAAGAGTTGTCAGCAGAAGAGCGTCCAAAAGTCGGCAGCTATGCCAATGAGATCCGGGATGCGGTTACACAAGCGATTGAGGAAGCAAAAACTTCATTAGAAGCAGCCGCACTAGAAAAGGCATTGGCTGAAGAATCGATTGATGTGACATTGCCTGGCAAGCAGATGCCACAAGGGACCCGTCATGTCTTGACGCAAATCATGGAAGAAATCGAAGATATTTTTGTGGGGATGGGCTATCAAGTGGTTGAAGGATTCGAAGTCGAAAAAGATCACTACAATTTTGAACGAATGAACTTGCCAAAAGACCATCCAGCAAGAGACATGCAAGATACTTTTTATATTTCAGATGAAGTCTTGATTCGGACACACACCTCACCGGTGCAAGCTCGTACCATGGAAAAACATGATTTCAGCAAAGGGCCATTGCGAATGATTTCACCAGGAAAAGTATTCCGGAGAGACACCGACGACGCGACTCACAGTCATCAGTTCCATCAGATCGAAGGACTGGTAATCGATAAGAATGTGACGATGGGTGATCTTAAAGGGACACTAGAAGTCATGATGCAAAAAATGTTCGGGGCTGATCGCAGCATTCGTTTGCGTCCAAGCTACTTCCCATTTACAGAGCCTTCAGTAGAAGTAGATGTCAGCTGTTTCAAATGTGGGGGAGCCGGCTGTAATGTCTGCAAACACACCGGTTGGATCGAGATTTTAGGCGCTGGAATGGTACATCCGAATGTATTGGAAATGTCCGGGATCGATCCCAAAGAATACTCAGGTTTTGCATTTGGTTTAGGACCTGACCGGGTTGCGATGTTGCGCTATGGCGTCAACGACATTCGGAATTTCTATCAAAATGATGTACGTTTCATCAGTCAGTTCAAGGGGGAATAAATATGTTAGTATCTTACAAATGGTTAAATGACTATCTTGACCTTTCTGAGATCTCACCAAACGAGCTGGCAGATAAAATGTCAGTCACAGGGATCGAAGTCGAAGGAATCGAAGTGCCAGCAGCGGGATTGAAGAAAATCGTTGTTGGGGAAGTCAAAGAATGTGTGCCACATCCAGATTCAGATCACTTATCGATCTGCCAAGTAGATATCGGTGAATCTGAATTATCACAAATCGTTTGCGGTGCGCCGAATATCAAAAGCGGCATCAAAGTGATTGTGGCACTCCCAGGTTCACGGATCGCGGGCAATGTCAAAATCAAGAAAGGCAAGATGCGCGGACAACAATCCAATGGGATGATCTGTTCGCTGCAGGAATTAGGCTATTCTGATAGTGTGATCCCTAAAGAATATGCGGAGGGTATTTATTACTTGCCTACCGATGCCGAAGTGGGGAAGGAAGTCTTTCCCTATCTCGATATGGATGATGCCATCATCGAGTTGTCGATCACTCCAAACCGGGCCGATGCCTTAAGTATGCGGGGGGTCGCTTACGAGGTAGGAGCCATTTATCGACAAACACCAAAATTTGAGACCATTCAACTGAATGAAAGTGCTGTGAAAGCCGCAGACAAGATCAAAGTCAGCGTAGAAAATCAAAAGGATGCGCCAGCCTATCAAATTCGGATCATTGAAAACGTAACGATTGCACCAAGTCCGCAATGGTTGCAAAACCGTTTGATGAATGAAGGCATTCGACCAATCAACAATGTCGTTGATATTACCAACTATATTTTGCTGCTGTTTGGACAACCCCTTCATGCATTCGATTATCAAAAATTGGGTAGCCAAGAAATCGTCGTTCGCCGTGGCAAACCGCAAGAAACGTTGGTCACTTTGGACGGAGAGACACGAACGCTAGATGATAAGAACATTGTGATCACTAATGGAAAAGAACCAGTCGCTTTAGCTGGTGTCATGGGTGGGTTAGATTCAGAAATCACACAAGATACCACAACTGTTGCTTTAGAAGCCGCCTTGTTTGACCCCCTAGCGATTCGTTTGACGTCTAAAAAATTCAATTTGCGCAGTGAGTCATCTTCCCGTTTCGAAAAAGGTATCAATCAGGCTGCGATCGCGGAGGCTTGTGATGCAGCCGCTGCTATGATTGCGGAGCTAGCTGGCGGTACAGTTCTACAAGGTGCTGTCAAAGGCGCTGAAGTGACCCCTAAGGATGTTCAAGTCACGATCACATTAGATCGGATCAATCGCTACTTAGGAACACAAATCACGATTGCCGAAGCCAATGAGATTTTTGACGCCTTAGGTTTTGGCTACCAAGAAAATGAAGGTACCTATCAAGTTGTGGTGCCACCTAGACGTTGGGATATTCAGATCGAAGCTGACATCATTGAAGAAGTCGCCCGTATCTATGGCTATGACCGTCTGCCATCGACACTTCCAAGTGGTGAGACAGTTGCGGGGAGCTTAACCAAAGAACAACGCTTGACTCGCAAAGTACGAACACTCCTAGAAGGAAATGGTGTGAGTGAAGCTATCAGCTATGCATTGACAACCGAAGAAAAAGCCCGTCAATTTTGTTGGTTAGAGAGTCAGGTTACCCGTCTGGATTGGCCAATGACAGAAGAGCGTGGTGTCTTAAGAATGAATCTACTTTCAGGACTGCTGGACGACATTGCCTATAACTTGGCCCGCAAAAATGCCAATGTTGCGTTGTACGAAGTGGGGCGCGTCTTTTACAAAACAAGTGATGACCCTCGGGAGCTACCAACAGAAAACAATCATCTAGGACTAGCCATCACTGGCGCCATCACCGAAAAAGATTGGCAAGAAGCTGAACAAAAAGTCGATTTCTATCATATTAAGGGGATCTTGGAAAACTTGTTTGCAAGTCTTTCTCTTACGGATCAGATTACTTATGAAAAGACAACAGCAATCAAAGAACTTCATCCAGGCAGAGCCGCTGCTATCCTCTTACAGGATGAAGTGATCGGTTACCTAGGCCAAGTCCATCCAAGTACAGCAAAAGCTTATGATCTGACTGAGACATATGTTGCTGAATTGGACTTGGATCGTTTGTTAGCAACTGAAAATGCAGCGCTCATTTATCAAGCAGTTTCGAAATTCCCATCAGTTAACCGGGATATTGCACTGTTGGTGGATGAGAAGACGTCGAACCAAACAATCCTGCAAACCATTGAACAAGCAGCAGGCCGTTTCTTGACGGACATTCATCTATTTGATGTGTACCAAGGAAAGAACATCGATAGCAATAAAAAATCAATGGCCTATCGATTGACTTTTGCTAATCCTGAAGCGACATTGACAGATGAAGAAATCAATCAAGCAATGTCGAAGATCACACGTGTGCTAGAAGAATCACTACAAGTAGAAATTCGTTAGTCCCATTGCTGTGATAGGAAACAGTGACATAAAAAAAGAGTGATCTTGAGGAATCAGCAAGATTGTAGCATTTGCAGGGGGAAGGTGTTCTCCCTTGCTATGCTACAATTTTTTTTATAATGGATAGAGTAAATATTCTCATGGATAACCACAGCTCGAAGAGTTGCTTTTCCAGTTTTATTTTATGGAAGAAAGGATCGATTGATGGAACAACTGACGGTTTACGATGCACAAAAGCAGCCAACAGCTGCGACGATGTTGCGGGATACGCCAGTCCCTAATGACGGCTACCGAGTTGTGGTGTCTGTTTTATTGTTTAATGAAGCCGGAGAATTACTGATTCAAAAACGACAATCCACAAAAAAAGGCTGGCCTAGTTATTGGGATTATCCTGCTGGCGGGACCGTCAAAGCTGGTGAAAGCTGTTATCAAGCGGCAGAAAGGGAACTATTAGAAGAGTTAGGGATGACACTTTCTTTAGAGAAAATCCCTAGTCGTTTAACAGTGAAATTTGAAGAAGGCTGGAATGAACTCTATTTTGTTCAATGGACCGGCGCTAACCCTGAACTTTGTTTGCAGTAAGAAAAAGTTGCTGCAGCAAAGTGGGTCAATGAAAAAGAGTATCGCGCATTGATCAATGGGTATAAATTTATTCCTTACTTATATGCACCGATCGTTTT
>NZ_JBDGBK010000043.1:0-26413 GCF_040910045.1 Enterococcus sp. RTP21361st1_A6_RTP21361_211029
TAACAGTTAATCTTATCATACAAAAAAGGAGTGGATTTCTCCACTCCATAAAAGTCTAACTTTTTGGGGTCACTACAGAATGATGGTCTTTTTTGACTGTGCCTTCACTAATCCCATGAATGCAGTCTTGTAAATAAGCTTACGCTTTGTTTACGTTTACTGCTTGAGGTCCACGATCTGATTCTTCAACATCAAAAGTCACTGCTTGGCCTTCTTCTAAAGTCTTGAAGCCTTCACCTTGGATTGCTGAGAAATGTACAAATACGTCTGTACCGTCTTCACGTGAAATGAAGCCAAATCCTTTTTCAGCATTGAACCATTTAACTGTACCTTGTTCCATTATAAAAAACCTCCTCGTGCATAAGCACTTAATTATGTGTAACATTGCTCGTGTCCGATAGAGGTGTAACAAGCGTTTCAACATCTATTCAGCAAACAAAATTACACTAATATTTTACACTTGCTACTATTTTTTTGCAAGGTAGACGATCAGCCTTCCCAGAGCCCTTCTTCTCGCAAGCTGATATATGAATTATTACCGATAATCAAGTGGTCCAGCAAGTCGATACCCATCAATTCCCCACACTTCATCAATCGTTTGGTAAAGGTAATATCCGCCTGCGAAGGTTGGGGACTGCCGCTGGGATGATTGTGCACGCAGATCACTCGGGCGGCACAGCAACGAACTGCTCCGTGATAAATTTCTCTAGGATGAGCAATCGACTGATTGAGACTGCCGATGAATAACGTCTTTTTTTGGATGATCTCATTTTTGGTATTTAGGTAGAGACACAGCAAATGTTCTTGCTGGTAATCTTTTAATTCCTCCATCATCTGATTGGCAATATCCACACTGGAATGAACTCTGCCATATTTTGGCTGTGCTGCTCGTTGGATGCGGGCGCCAAGTTCTACGGTAGCTTTGAGTTCGATCGCTTTGATCTGGCCTACCCCACGAATGGCCTGCAGTTCGTCCAATGTCACGTGCTTTAGCTCATACAAGTCTTCAAACTCGTTGAGGATCTGACCAGCTAGTTCGATGACATTGAAAGGATGAGAACCCGTTCGTAAAAGAATCGCTAACAATTCTTGATTGGATAAAGCTTCAGCGCCATAATGCAATAGTCGTTCCCGAGGATAGGAACTTTGAGGAATTCCATTGTCTTTCATAAAAAAAACTCCTTTGCGTTAGTCTAAAATAAAACTACGCAAAAGAGTTCATGGTTGATGCGACACTACCAAGTATAGGCCTGCTCAAAATAATCCGGCACTTCTACCAGTGAAGGCAAGATATGCAGCACTTTTTCTTCGATCACTGACGTCGGAGCAACCAGATCAGGTACCATGATCACCGGAATGCCAGCTGCATGCGCAGCATGAATACCGTTAGCGGAATCTTCAAGAATGACTAATTGATTTTTCGGAACCCCTAAGCGATTATGGGCTTTTTCGAAAATTTCAGGATCCGGTTTCGCCCGCACAACATCATCGAAACAAACGATTTCTGGAAATTCTTGCGTCAGACCTGCGGAATCCAGCAATGTATCGATGACTCGTCGTTGGTTGCTAGAAGCAAGGATCCGCGGAATCCCTTTTTCATCCAAATAGCGCAGCAAGTCATGGACCCCCGGTTTTAATGCTGCTTGACCTTGCTCAAAGAGCAGCAGAGTTTGATCAAAAGCGGCTTGGATGAAACGATCAACAGTCTCTGGACCGAAGGCAGCATCATATCGTTCATGATAAGCCGCCCAGACTTCTTCATCTGAAACACCAACGTATGCTAGATAGACATCTTTTGTATAGGGGATCGCCATCTGATCGGCCACGATCTGTGTTGCCTGATAGTAAAGAAGCTCCGTATCAAAAATCAGTCCGTCCATATCAAAAATCACACCATTTAATTCAGCCATTTCTTCCTCCCATTCCCAACAAAAGTTCCCGAACTTCTGATACAAAATAAAGCGAACCAGTGATCAGAAGCAAGTCTTCATTGGTCATTTTTTCTAATAATTCTGCTAAGCCAAACTGCCATAGTGAAACGATCGAGATGCGCGCTTCATTCAATTGCTGGTAATCATCACTTAAATGGATCGCTTTTGGAAAATCAAATGTGGTCAAATAGATTTCAGCTTTCGGGATCGTTAACAGCTGTTGCAGCATCTCATCGACATTTTTTGTCTCCAATGCTGAAAACAAGATATGGATGCGATAGTTGGTGAATTCTTCTCTAACTGTCTCAACCAAGCGTTCCATGGCGTGCGTGTTATGCGCACCATCTATAATGATCAGCGGTTCATTGCTGATTTTCTCCATTCGCGCGGGCCAATAAGCTTTCTTTAAGCCATTGCGGACTACTTTTTCCGAAAATGGCAGTTTTTTTAACTCACAGAATAAATAATATAATTGAATAGCGACACCGGCGTTTTCTGGTTGGTGTCGACCAATCATCGGCGTTTTCAGTCCTTTGATTTTTCCGCGGTCATTCTCAAAATCGAACCACTCTCCCCAGATTTCATCCGGACGATGATACGTGACTCGATAGTCTTCTCCCAAGTGGGATACAGGAGCCTCAGATTCTGCAGCTTCAAGGTCGATTACGGATAGCGCACTTTCAGGGATCTTCCCAGTCACTAGTGGCACCTTGGGTTTGATGATCCCGGCTTTATGGGCAGCAATGGCCTCAATCGTGTCACCAAGCATATCCATATGGTCCATTCCAATAGTCGTGATGGCCGTCAAGATTGGTGTGATCACATTTGTACTATCCAAACGGCCGCCTAAGCCAACTTCTATGATAGCCACATCGACTTGTTGCTGGGCAAAGTAGCCGAATGCCAGTGCAGTCAAAATCTCAAATTGGGTGATTCCGGTCAATTCTTCTTCCTGATCCAGTTGCATGACGAGTGGTTGAAGTGTTTCGACCCATTCAATCAGCGAGTCATCTGGTATAAAACGCCCATCAATCTCAATCCGTTCATTGAAAGACTCGATATGGGGCGATGTGAACGTTCCAACTTGCAGCCCACTTTCTTCTAGAAGACTTCGTAAATAGCTGACAGTCGAACCCTTGCCGTTCGTTCCGGCAACATGGATCAATGTCAGATTTTTTTCTGGATTGCCTAATCGTTGTAGCAATGCTTCTACTCGCATCAATCCTGGACGCATCCCGAAGGTCTTTCTTCCGTGGATCCATGCAATTGCTTCTTCACTTGTCATGTTCTTCACCTCAAAATCATTTTAGCAAATCTTCCCTTTTTTTCCTAATTCTACTGCTCTTTCTCTCAGAGCGTTCCCAACAAAAATCGATAGGAAAACTACCCGATCTATAGCGGTTAGGAATTCTTTCCTCTATAGATCGGGTAGCTAGAGATCGGGTAGTTAGAGAGTAAATAGTTAGATCGGTAATTTGCAACAGCTAGTGTTCCATAGGAATATCGATGATTAGCTTGCTGCCTCGATTCAATAAATAGATTATTGAATCGTACGCAATTGCTCGATCCGTTCTTGAACTGCTTTTTGTTTATCCAAATAATCGGCTTCTTTCGCTCGCTCTTGCGCCACAACTTCTTCAGGGGCATTGGCAACGAAACGTTCGTTTGCTAATTTCCCTTGCACGCGTTTGACCTCTTGATTGAATTTCGCCAATTCTTTTTCTAAACGGCTGATTTCTTCTTCGATATTGATCAAGCCGGCTAATGGCAAATAGATCGTTGCTCCGGATAAGATAGCTGACATCGCCAATTCCGGTGCTTCCAGTGTATTGGAAATCACTAGCTCTTCTGGATTGCAGAATCGTTCGATATAGTTTTTGTTGGTGATCAGGAAGCTCTCGATCTCAACATCGTTGGTTTGGATCAGCAATGTAATTGGCTTAGAAAGCGGCGTGTTGACTTCCGCCCGAATGTTGCGGACAGAACGAATCAACTCTTTTAACACTTCCATTCCTTGTGCTGCTTTCTCATCCGACCACTCTGGCTGAACTTCTGGATAAGCAGCTACTACAAGCGAATCGCCTGTATGAGGCAGTTTACTCCAAATTTCTTCTGTGACAAACGGCATGATTGGGTGCAGCAAGCGTAATATTTGATCCAACACATGAACCAAAATGCTCTTATTGACTTGTTTAGCTGCTTCATTTTCACCATATAAGGTTTCTTTGCTCATTTCGATATACCAGTCACAAAAGTCATCCCAAATAAAGTTGTATAACTGGCGACCTGCTTCACCGAATTCAAAACGATCAAACAACTCAGTCACTTTCTCGATCGTTTCATTTAAACGAGTTAAGATCCAACGGTCCGCTACGGATTTCTCGCCAGAAAAATCAATATCTGTCACCGTCATTCCTTCAACATTCATCAAGACAAAACGGGACGCATTCCAAATCTTGTTGATGAAGTTCCAAGCAGCATCCATTTTTTCATAGCTGAAGCGAACATCTTGTCCTGGTGCAGAGCCATTTGATAAGAACCAGCGCAATGCATCGGCGCCATATTTTTCGATGACTTCCATCGGATCGATCCCGTTCCCTAATGACTTACTCATTTTACGTCCCTGTTCATCACGAATCAGTCCATGGATCAGCACATTTTCAAAAGGACGTTTGCCTGTGAATTCCAAGCTTTGGAAAATCATGCGGCTTACCCAGAAAGCAATGATGTCGTAGCCTGTGACTAGCGTGTTGGTTGGGAAATAACGCTGATAATCAGCACTATTTTCATCTGGCCAGCCCATGGTTGAAAATGGCCATAATGCGGAGCTGAACCAAGTATCCAGTACATCAGGATCCTGTGTCCAGTTTTCGGCATCTGCCGGTGCTTCTAAGCCCACATACATTTCACCAGTTTCATTGTGGTACCAAGCAGGAATTTGATGTCCCCACCACAATTGTCGGGAAATAACCCAGTCGTGAATATTTTCCATCCAGCGCAAGAAAGTTTGATTGAAGCGCGGTGGGAAAAACTCGACTGCCTGATCCGTCGATTGGTTGTCGATCGCTTCTTTAGCCAATGGCCCCATTTTGACAAACCATTGCGTAGATAAACGAGGTTCAACAACGACACCGGTTCGTTCTGAATGGCCAACACTGTGAATCATTTTTTCAATCTTTAACAAACGTCCGATATCTTCCAAATCTTTGACGATCGCTTTACGAGCTGCAAAACGATCCATGCCAGCATATTTACCGGCTAAATCATTCATGGTTCCGTCATCGTTCATAACATTGACCCGTGGCAAGTTATGGCGGTTACCGACTTCAAAGTCATTCGGATCATGGGCAGGGGTGATTTTTACTACGCCGGTTCCAAATTCTTGATCCACGTAAGTATCCGCAATGATTGGGATCTCTTTATTAACTAATGGCAAAATAACCTTTTTGCCGATCAATTCTTGGTAGCGTTCATCCTCTGGATGGACAGCGATCGCAGTGTCTCCTAGCATCGTTTCTGGACGAGTGGTGGCAATCTCTACGGTACCAGAACCATCTGCCAGTTCATAAGTCATGTGGTAAAAAGCTCCTTCGATCTCTTTATGGATGACTTCAATATCAGATAAGGCCGTACGTGCTTGCGGATCCCAGTTGATGATATATTCGCCGCGATAGATCAAGTCTTTTTCGTAAAGAGTTACGAAGACTTTACGGACAGCATCTGACAGACCCTCGTCTAATGTGAATCGTTCTCGACTATAGTCAAGAGACAATCCTAGCTTTGCCCACTGCTCACGAATATGGCCTGCATATTCTTCTTTCCATTCCCACACTTGGTCGACAAATTTTTCCCGACCAAGGTCATAGCGGGAGATCCCTTGTTCTCTTAGTTTTTCTTCGACTTTTGCTTGTGTCGCAATTCCAGCGTGATCCATACCTGGTAACCACAATGTATCAAACCCTTGCATCCGTTTTTGGCGAATGATGATATCTTGAAGGGTTGTATCCCACGCATGGCCTAAGTGTAGTTTACCAGTAACATTTGGCGGAGGAATAACGATTGAATAAGGCTTGGCTTTTTGATCACCACTTGGTTTGAATAGATCTTTGGCTAACCATTCCTGGTAGCGTCCCGCTTCGACTTCTTGCGGGTTGTACTTTGTTGATAAGTTATCGGACATTGTTTTACCTCCTACTTTTTTTGATCAGTTCCTTCAAGACCGCTCGGCTTTTGGGAATAAAAAAAGTCCTAAAATGCCGAAGCATTTTAGGACGCAAATACGCGGTACCACCTAAATTGTAGATTTCTCTACCTCTTGGGCGTGAGTTAACGGTCACGAAGCGTTTGATTCTACTGAACAAGGTGTTCCTTGCTGTTCCAATCAAAGACTCACAAGCTACCTTCTCAGATTCCTGCTGAAAACCTTGCACCAATTGGTCTTCTCTCTGTAAAAACAGTCCGTCTGATACTCCTCTTGATCCTCGTCTTCTTTCAATTGATCTTGTTCATTCTACAATGAACTTTTTTGAAAGTCAAACAGCGATTGATCTGGCAGCGGCCAAAGCCGATTGATAGTCCGGTTCTTGAGAGATTTCAGGCACGATCTCTTCGTAGCGGATCACCTCTTTTTCATCTAAGACAAAAATCGCGCGGGCAAAATGTCCAAACTCTGGGATCATAATTTGATAGGTTTCTCCAAACGTATTTTCTGGATCATGCAGCATCAGCATATCGATCCCTTCTTGTCCACACCAATTTGCTTGTTCTTCTTTCGTATTGTTCGAGATTGTCACAAAATTAACCTCATCAATCTTACTTGCTTCTTCATTGAAGCGCTTCGTCTGCAATGCACAGACCCGCGTGTCAATGTCGGGAACAATGCTTAAGATCGTCGGTTTACCTAAGAAATCAGCCAAGCGATAAACTTTGTCATCTAAACTTTTCAGTTCAAATTCTTTGGCTTGATCCCCTACTTTTGGCTGAATGCCTGGTACTTCAAAAATGGTTCCTTTACGTGTTACTTGCATGTCATCTCTCCTATTACAGTTTTCTCCAGTATAGGAGAGAACCCGCGAAAGCCAAAAGATTTTGCTCAAAACCTACGATTTCTGAGAATAGGTATTGTCAAAAAAGATCAACGTCTGTAATTCTGTCGTCAGATCGATGTATTGGATATGAACATTTTTAGGTACATTGACGCGATCAGGGGCAAAATTTAAAATCGCTGTAATGCCAGATTCTACGATCGTATCGATTGCCGCCTGAGAATATTGACTAGGTACTGTCGAGATAGCTACAGTGATTCCTTTCTCCTGAACGATCTCAGCTAGCTGATCCATTCCATAAACATAGTGACCGTCGATGGTCTTACCGATCAATTGCGGATCATTATCAAATACAGCAACGATCGAAAGATTCTCATTGCGGCGAAAGTTGTTATTTGCAAGAGCTTTACCTAGATTGCCAAAGCCCACTAATGCAATGTTCTTTGCTTCGTTCGTTTCTAATATATGGCTAAAAACTTCAATCAAGTAAGGAACTTCATAACCATACCCGCTTCGTCCTAATTCCCCTAAGTGGGAAAAGTCCCGACGAATCGTTGCGGAAGGAACTTGTGTGATCTCAGCAAACTCTTTTGATTTGATTCGATGGACACCTGATGCATCCAAAAATTTTAAATGCCTTAAATAAGCAGGCAGACGTTTCGCTGTTGCTTTAGGAAGTTTTTTTTCTCTTAATGCTTCCATGGTTTCCGTCCTCCTTGTTAAACAGTTCACATATCGAGTTTAGCATGCTCGTCATTGAATAGCAAGCAATTTTCACAAACTTTTAATGCTTCCTAGATTCCAGTCAAACGACTGTGAGAAATCTCTCACAGGTCCAGCATAAACGAAAAAAGACGGCTACTTGGGCACACCCTTTGTAACCATCTTTTTTCTTTAATTGCCAACAGTCAACAGCTGGTTTTTATCCCCTGATATCAAAATTTTTTCTGATGTGAAGATCAAAGAAAATCAGCGAATTCTGCTTTTTCGGAAGCTTGGATCTCTTCGATTTTCAACCCAGCTAATGCCCGCTCCATCATGCCTGCTATATCTAAGCGCTCTTCATATAAATGCACTTTCTCCAACTTCGGTCTTGTCTTAGGCTGTGGCGGAGCAAAAATCGTGCAGCAGTCTTCAAATGGCTGGATCGCCAGTTCAAACGTATCGATCTCTTGAGCTACATCAATGATTTCTAATTTATCCATCGTTGCCACCGGACGAATGATTGGCGTATTCGTTACTTCATTGATCGCCACCATACTTTGCAATGTTTGTGAAGCCACTTGGCCTAGTGATTCTCCGTTCAAAATAATCAATCCATGACGAGCTTCACGGATCGCATCTGTGAGTCGCAGCATCATCCGGCGAGTGATCGTCATCCAATAGCCTTGAGGCACATGCTTCTTGATTTCTTCTTGAACTTCAGTGAATGGGACTTCAATAAACTGAATACCGCCAACATAAGGGGTTAGTTTCTTTGTCAGATCTTTGGCTTTTTGTAGTGCCTGTTCGCTAGTATAAGGCGGGCTGGCAAAATGGACCGCTTCGATCTCTACCCCGCGTTTCATCGCAAAATAACCAGCAACGGGGGAATCGATCCCGCCTGAAAGCATCAGCATCCCTTTCCCACTCGTTCCAACCGGTAACCCACCAGCTCCTTGGATCGTCTCGTAAGAAAGGTAGGCTCCATCCATACGGATCTCTACCCGTAGATTGATATCTGGCTTTTTCATTTGAACTTTGATTTCTGGAAAGCGATCAATTACAGCATTTCCTAACGTCAAATTCAACTGATTACTGTCTTGGATGAATTGATGGTCACTGCGTTTGGCAGTGATTTTGAAGGTCTCAGTCCCTGTATAGATTTCACTCATCACTGTTTGTACGGCTTCTTTTAACACTTCGACGTCTTTTTCTACCCGAATGCTGGGAGAAAAATTTTGAATCCCAAACACTTTTTGCAATTTCAATATAATTGCCTGACTGTCTTCCCCATTCAGAAGCAAATGCATCCGATCACGTTCTGCATGAACTTTGACTTTAGGAAAGTCGGCAAGTGTTCGCTTCACATTCTCCGCCAACTGCATAATGAAACTGCGGCGGTTTTTTCCTTTGGTTGATAATTCGCCGTAGCGAACCATGATCTCTGTATAATTCACGAGTAAAACTCCTTTGTTTGTCGTTGGTATGTTCGCAACATGCTCTTATTGGCTTAATTTTGAGAACTTTTGATAAAGCTGATTAAATACAATCAAAAATTGTTCTACTTCGGCCATCGTATTACTTTCATCCAAGCTGACCCGAACTGCTGAAGTAGCTAAGCGACTAGGGACATGCATCGCATGCAATGTGCTGCTAGCCATTTTCTTGCGGGAAGAGCAGGCACTAGTCGTTGAGAGATAAATCTGTTTTTCTTCAAAGGCATGGACAAGCACTTCTCCTCTGATCCCTTCCAATGAGAAACAAAGAATATGCGGCGCAAAATGTTCGGCTCCAGAAAACACCGTCACTTTCTCATACTCAGATAATGCTTCTGAAAGGTAACTTTTCAATAAGCCCACATGGTTAGGCCGGGCAGCTTTTTGTTCAAGTGCTAGTCGCAACGCTTTAGCCATTGCAACAATTGCCGGTAAATTCTCAGTCCCGCTGCGCTGATTTTGTTCTTGCCCGCCACCGGTCATCAATGGTGTTAGCTTACGGCCTTTTTTCCAATAAATAAAACCGACGCCCCTAGGTCCATGAAACTTGTGGGCAGAAAATGTGGCAAAGTCTACCCGTTGTGGCAACCATTGCTGCTGATCAACCTTCGCAATTGCTTGAACAGCATCCACATGGAAGTGGATGCGAGGATGAGCTTCTAGAATTTCAGCGATTTGATTGATTGGCTGGATCGAACCAATTTCGTTGTTGACTGCCATCACAGAAACAAGAATCGTTTCCTTTCGGATCAGTTGCTGCAAAGCAGCGACATCTACAAATCCAGTAGAAGTAACGGGTGCGATACTCACGTCAAACCCTAGTTCTTTCAACTGTTCTGCGGTCTCACTGACCGCTGGATGTTCGATGCCAGAAATAATCAAGTGATTGCCATAAGCTTTTTTGGCGATCGCGGTGCCTTTTAAGACCCAATTGTCTCCTTCCGTCCCCCCACTGGTAAACCAAATCTCTGAAGCAGAAACTTGCAGCAGCTCAGCAATTTGCGCCCGAGACTGTTCCAAAAGACGGCTGGCTTGACTGCCCAGATCGTGAAGACTTGAAGGGTTGCCGATAATACGCTGACTAACTTTTACATATGTATCTAATGCTTGCGGATAAATTGCGGTTGTGGCGCTGTTATCAAAATAAATCAATGCTAGGACCCTTTCTTTGAAAAATTCTTTCCCATTATAACTGCTCTTTCCTGCTCTTTCAAGAAGTTCCTCTTCTTGGATCGATTTGTCGGTAGAGAATCCGCCAATTCACTAAAAAAGCCAGACAGTTTTTCACTGCTGGCTTTTGCTTTATACTAAATCACGATTCTTGAAATAGAAGTTCTCGATCCGCTTGAAAGCACCTGGTTCGACGCGTTCCAAAGCTGTCCCGATCTCATCTAATGCATCTTGATAACGATACTCTTTCGTAAACAGATACAAACTCTTATCAATCGCTGCTTTGATGTCGGCATGTGAATGACGGTAACGGTTTGCATATTGCATCATTTGTTCTGTCAATGCAGCTGCATCCACTAAATCTTTCGTTTGTTCATCAAGCATGTCTAAATCTTCTTCACAAACTGAAACCAATTTATTGATTTCTTGCATGTTGATCCGAATTTTATTCAATTCTTTGCCTAATTCTTCCACTCGGTCAGTTGCGACAAAGAAGAATTCTAAGTATTCCCCTGGTAAGCCTGGCAAACGCTGTTTCTCAACAAAACGTTTGAGGTTACGTAAACGAAATTCGAAGTTCTCTACTTTCTCTTGTGCGACCTTTTCACCACGGCGTAGATCACTTAGCGCTTCATCGATTTCAACTTGTTGCGCTTCGACATCATCTAAAATTTTGTAAGCATCTTTATAAAAACTTTGTACTTCTGAATAAGGGATCTCATGGTTTTCCAACTGCGGCAAGTATTCATTGTTGCGGCGAGCCAATTCATCGACTTCTGTTTGGAAGCCACGAACCCGACCTAATTCATTATGATTCAATGTATAGCTTTGAGCGGTATGATCCAACTCAATCAATAATTGACGATTGTTTTTCGTCGCATGATCGATGTAGTCAACAATCACTTGACGATTTTTAAGAACATATTTCTTCGCATTGATTTCACGTTCCATTACCGTATACAAAGCATCGATGTCACTAGCTGTATCCCGATTAGCTACCTCCACAGAAGCAACTTCTGTTTTGGCTAAATCATTCATAGAATTTTCAACCCGTTTTTTCACGCGGTTGATATCTTCTTGGAAGTTAGCTTCAGGAAAGACGTATTTTTGATCCAATAATTTTTTGTATCCATCTTGGATTTCTTTTAATTGATCAGGGAACGTACGATTCAGCTCTTCATAAGCAGCTGGGATTCGTTTCATCAAATCTTCGACTTCATAGGTGTGTTGCTCTGCTTGTTCTAAAACTTCCCGAGCTTCGACCGGATCACCGGAAGTATTCAGCGTAACAAATTGAGTGAATTCAATCTCGATATTTTTGATTTGCTTTTGCAGTTCGTTATAAGCTGGACCAAATTCCTCTCCATGCTCCCGCAAGTTTTTCTTCAAATCTTCATAAACATCCAATGCTTTTTGGACTTCTAGGGAATTGCGTTCTTCACTTTCACGAAGTTCTTTCAAGCCGGCACGAATCTCTTCGACTTGACGTTCCATATCATCCATGGTTGCTTCCGCTTGTTCGATCGCTGTTTTAGCTTTGAAAAAGCGAATCCGTTCATTCAACTCTTCGACTTCAAAGATTTGGCTTTCCAGTTCCGCAAATGAGGAGGTGGAAATATCTGTCCATTGCTGGTTCCATTCTCGGAATGTGTTTTGGCTTTGACCCACCAAATGCATTTTTTTCACTTCATCGACTTCTTCAATGACCGGCAGATCAAACAGGTTTTCTTTACGTTTCTCTAAGACATCCAGTTTCTCCTGATTTTTCTTTCGCATAAAGTAACCGATCGCATATAAGATCGCCGCGATGACGACAATGGCAATAACGATTCCAAAGATGATATTAGTTCCCATTTTATGGTTCCTCCAATTTTCAAATCTACACTTTTCGTATGAAATCCGCGTTTTCACAGATCCGTTTTTGGGTATGTAAGGTATCTCAAATAAAAGGACCCACTTGTCCCTTTTCAAAAAAAGCATCTACGCTAGATTATAGCATAAAGAAAAAAATCAAGCATTAAATTGCGGCAAAAAAGATTGACTTTTTTGCGACTTCCTCCAATTTTTCATTCTTTTTTTAACAAGCTCTCTCTAAATTTCCTTGGAAAAGCCGAAATCAAAAAAGCTTTTTCCTGTTTTTTGGTGCCTTTTTTAAGAAATGCCTTGATTTCTCACTTTTGACACTGTACTCTAGAAAAAAGCTTGAACAGGAGTAATGCAAGATGAAAGTAGCAAAATTTGGTGGTAGTTCGCTCGCTTCAGCCGAGCAAGTGCAAAAAGTAGTTGATATTATCCAAGCAGATCCACAACGCCGTTTTGTTGTTGTTTCTGCCCCCGGTAAACGCCATGCAGACGATACCAAAGTGACTGATCTTTTATTAGCCACTTGTGAAGGACTAGCTGCATCAAAAGATGTCCGTCCCTTATTAACAGAAATTTATGCGCGTTATGCTGCCATCGCTGCCCCTTTTCAAGTGGCGCCTGAATTATTGGCAGAGATCCAAAGTGCTTTACAGCAGTTTCTGACATTGTCGCCTAATGATGACCCACATTTTCATGACAAGATCTTAGCTAGTGGAGAAGACAATAACGCTCGTTTGATTGCCGGAATTTTACAAGCATCCGGTCTAGCAGCACGTTACTTAAACCCAGAGGAGCTAGGGATCTTAGTCACTGATGAACCCCAAAACGCCCGGATCTTGCCAGCATCTTACACAAAAATCAATGCCTGGGCAGAAACAGAAGAAATTTTAGTGATCCCAGGATTTTTTGGGTATACGGAGGATGGAGAAATCTGTACTTTCTCTCGAGGCGGATCAGATATTTCTGGTGCATTGGTAGCTGCTGGTGTCAACGCGACGCTTTATGAGAACTTTACAGACGTCGATGGTATTTTTTCGGCTCATCCAGGTTATGTCCATCACCCAGAACCCATCAAAGAACTGACTTATCGAGAAATGCGGGAACTTTCGTATGCCGGATTCACGGTGCTGCACGATGAAGCGTTGATGCCTTCTTATCGGGCAAAGATTCCCGTCGTTATCAAAAATACGAATAATCCCACACATCCAGGAACCATGATTACCAACCAACGGAACAACTTGACACAACCAGTTGTCGGTGTTGCTAGTGATGAAGGCTTCTGTATGATCTACATCCGTAAATACTTGATGAACCGAGAAGTTGGTTTTACTTTACGCGTCCTTGAGATTTTCAAAGAATTTGATTTAAACTATGAGCATATGCCGTCCGGAATCGATGATATCTCGATCATTATGAGAGCCAATCAATTAAATCCGGTGTTGGAAGAAGAATTGCTGCGCAAGATCGCTTATGAGATCGATCCAGATGAATTACGAATGACCCACGACTTATCCATGGTCGTAGTCGTCGGCGAAGGGATGCGCCAACGAGTGGGGATCACTGCAGACAGCACAGCTGCATTGGCCCGCAAGAACATCAACTTGGAAATGATCAACCAAGGTTCTTCCGAGGTCAGTATTATGTTTGGTATCCATAAAGAACAAGAGAAAGCCGCTGTTCGAACTTTGTATTATACCTTTTTTGATTGATAGTCAGTGGCCTTTCCCAACAAAGCCGCCCCTCAAATACACTTAGAACAAAAAAACAAGATGACCCTTGCGAATGATTTTGCAAAGGTCATCTTATTTTTATGGGTGTTCACTCGTTTCAAGTCAACTCTTCATTTTTGCTACGATCTGACGTTCAATTTCAGCTTTGATGCGGGGCTCTGGAGCAAAACGTTCTTCCCAATCCGCAGGTTTCATGACTTTATGAGTCACAGGATGGTAATGGGGCATGCCATCTGGAAAAAGTTTCCCCATATTGGCTTCATGAACGATTTTCAAAATTGGTGCCGGATCGACACCCAATAGTGAAAAAGAGCCATAGGTGAAATACAAAAGATCGCATAAGGCATCGACTTGCTCGACTAACGTATCCGTCACTGGTTTTTGTTTGCTAGTGATCTTTTCTTTTGCTTGCTCGATTCCCTGATGCAGATCCGCCACTGACTGTGCGAACTGCTCGGGATCATTGTTGGCCGCTGCATACAAAAACTCAACTAATTCTTCTACTTTGAACCCTGCACGGAAACTGGCCTTTTCTGGTGTGAATGGCCGTGGTTGCTCCGGACGTGTCGGGTCAAAGGTTTGATGAAATTCTTCTGTCATTTCAAAAGGACTCATCTTCTTTCCTCCTCCGTTGATCTCACTCAATCAATTCGTGTATTCCATTTATTCCTCTAGTTATGTGTTATTCGATGATGCCATAGTGTTTCAGAGCCTGAGCGATACCATCTTCATTATTAGATGCTGTTACATAATTGGCCGCTGTCTTTGCCACTTGCTGCGCATTCCCCATAGCCACCCCAATACCAACACCTTTCAACATCTCGATATCATTTTCGTGATCCCCAAAAGCCATGGCTTCCTCGATCGCGATCCCTTCATAAGCCAAAAACTCATGGATTCCCTTCATTTTCGAGCCTTTCTTGGGGACGATATCCACTGAATAGGCATTGGAGCGTTTGAAATCACAGGAAGGCAGTTTTTGCTTTAGCTTTTCTTTCTCTGATTCGGGACTCAGCATAATGCACTGATAAATTGGTTCCCGCAAAATATCCAGAGACTGATACCGTTTGGCATTTCGATTTGGACTGAATCGCTGCAGCAATTTTTTTAGCACCCCAACGGGAAACTTCTTTGGGACGAATCGCAAATAACGTTGCATCACTGGTGATTGACTCAAACGAATCGTCAAGCTGCCAGCCACTTTGGTTTCTCCGCCAAACATTACCTGCCGATAATTTTCATCTGCATATGCAACAATTTCTTCAAGGATGTTCTTCGAGAAAGGTTTGGCATAAATCAAATTTTGTTTGGTGTAGACAAACTGCCCATTATAGGTGATGAACATATCCAAATCTAAATAATCGATGACTTTCTCTAATTCTACAGGTCCGCGGCCTGTCGCCACGCCACATAAAACACCTTGTTTTCTGGCTTCTTTGATCGCTGCTCGGGTACTTGCCATCGCTTTCCCGTTATCTGCGATCAATGTACCATCGATGTCAAAAAAAATTGCTTTAATCATATAACTCCTCAAAATAGCTCCAATTGGCTAGGATTCAGTTGTTGGTAATCGATTTGCATGGCTTCGATCAACGCGCGGGCATTGTCCGCCGCATCACCGCCAGCATTATTGTTAAAAATAACAGCAACTTCTTGTGCGTGAGCCGCTGTTTCTTCGACTGCTTGACGTAGTTCACTTAATTCTTTCTCATTGTAGCGATAGAGCGTCCGATTCTTTTTGGCGTCAGGTCCGGTAGCTGTCCAACCAACATCATTTCTGCCATGAAAACGACATACGGCAAATGCCGGGTTAGTCACTAGCGGTTCTAAAGGAACCGTAGTGGAGAGTTTCTTGGGCTCATCAACAATAACCAACGAGAACTTTTGCTTGCGCATATAGGCTTGCATCGAAGAGCGGAACTCTGGCTGATACCAACTATTATCCCGCAACTCGATTGCCACCGGATACGCTGCAAACCACTGACGTACTTCATCTAAATACGCCACACTTTCTTTCGTACACTTAAACCGGTTGGGAAATTGTGCCAGCAAACAATAAAGCCGGCCAGCATCCACCATAGGTTGAATCGCCTGCTTGAAAGCTGTTAGTGCTTCTGCCATAGACATACCTTCCGGCAAATCACCTTGTGTCGTTACGCTTTGATGCACTTTAAGAATAAAACGGAAGTTATCCGGTACCTGCGTCAACCAATTCCGCACATCCTTCTCTTTGGGTAAATAATGATAAGACGTATCCAGTTCAACCACAGGAAAGACACTGGCATATTCAAAAAGTTTTGATGTTTTTCTCTGAACAAGAGAACCATGTTCACTAAATGTCGTACAACCAATTCGAATCATTTTTCCTCACCTTGCTTGTTTTCTTATTTGATTAGTATACAATAGTTTTGGAGTTATGAGTAAAATAATCTTTGAGGTGACAAAAATGAAAAAAATCCTCGTTTTGCATACAGGTGGCACCATTGCCATGAAAGAAGATGTGTTGACCGGTGGTGTCAGTCCAGACGTCACAAACCCATTGATGGACGCCCCTATCCATATCGATGACGATGTTGAACTGATCGTTGAAGATATCTTTAATCTACCTAGTCCTCACATTGCACCTGAGCAAATGCTGCAAATCAAAGAACGCATCCAGTTGGCTCATTTAAGTGGAATCGATGGCGTAGTTGTCACTCACGGAACAGATACATTAGAAGAAACTGCCTTTTTTCTAGATACAACGATCGGCAATCAGCTGCCTATCGTCATTACAGGTGCCATGCGCTCCAGTAATGAAGTCGGCAGTGACGGTTTATATAATTTTGAAAGTGCCATTCGCGTAGCAAAATGTGATGATGCTCAAAAAAAGGGTGTTCTAGTCGTTATGAATGACGAAATCCACTCTGCTCGTTATGTCACAAAGACGCATACAACGAATGTTGCAACTTTTCGCACGCCAACACTAGGTCCCATTGGGCTGGTCACAAAAAATCGAATATTATTCATGCAGGAACTATTAGAGAGTCGCCAATTGGATGTTGATCGGGTCGATGGCTTGATTCCGATCGTTAAAGCCTATGCCGGCATGCATGGAGAACTTTTTGAGGCCTTAGCAGAATCCAATATCGATGGATTGGTCATTGAAGCCCTCGGAGCTGGCAATCTACCACCCCAAACATTACCGCCGCTAAAAAAATTACTGGCGAAACAAATCCCAGTCGTACTAGTCTCCCGCTGTTTCAACGGTATTGCCGAACCTGTCTATGGTTATTCTGGAGGCGGAAAAGAACTGCAGGAGATGGGAGTCATCTTTTGCAATAGCATCAACAGTCAAAAAGCCCGAATCAAATTGCTGATCGCCAAAAATCGTCGGCTGCCATTAGTTGAATTACACGACTTTATGGAAAACTGATTGTTGACTTTTTTAGAAACTAAACTGACAAAAAACCGCACCTTCGCTTGTTCTTAGCAACTGACCTTTTTTAAGAGAAGGTCAATCGCTAAGAACAGACGATTGTCAGTGCGGTTAGTTGTTTTCATTATTTTTTGTTCGTTCATGCCACTTCATTGCGGCTTCGCAGTACGTCGTCTCTCCGATTCTGATCTCATGTAATGTTTCCAAATGGTTCTCATCCCGAATCGTTTCAAAATGACTTTCTACCAAGTTCCCGTACTCAACTTCTCGGTCAAAACGAATCGTTATTTCCTTCACTTGATGCGTCGTCAAAAATTCATAGCCTAAAACATCCAGCAGCCAATTAAAATACATTGCATTGTTGACGTGCTGATTGCTGTCGATATCATAAAACCGAACCCGATAAGGTAAAAAATGTCCTTTTTCTGGGGAATTGATTTTAGGATAGCGCTTGATGCGCTTGATTTTCTCACTTTCAAAAGGAGCGACGATCTCATCTGGAACACTGCTGACTTTGCGTGTTGCCAAATCCATCAATGCAAAAACCGACTCGATCTTCACTAATTCATTTCCTTGGGCGTCGTGCAGCCAGAAATAGCGGTAGCAAAAATATTTATTGTATTCTTTTGCTTGTGTTGAGACCATGATCTGTTCCCCGACCATCGGCAACCGATTGACCGTGATATGGTAAGTAGTAATGATCCATGTCAGTCCAAAAGAGCGAATGTATTCTGGCCCACGCTCCAATACTGCACTTTGCTCTTCGGATACTTTGATTGCCACTCCCAACATTGCTGGAAACGTCATTGTCTGATTGATATCGCACTCATAATAAGCGACTTCATGTTCTTTTTGATACTTTGCTACCATCTTGCCAAATGCCTCCTAATATCTACTCAAAATCTCATCTACATTATTGCCGTAACTTTCACCGAATAGATTCAAATGAACCAATAAATAGTACAACTGATACACAGGAACCCGCTCTTGCCAATTTTTTTCCAGCGGGAAGACTTGCTGATAGCGTTGGAAAAATTCCGGACGAAATCCGCCGAATAATTGCGCCATCGCCAGATCAAGTTCGCGATCACCAAAGGATACAGCCGGATCAATGAAAACTGGATCACCCTTCTGATCAAACAGCACATTGCCGCGCCAAAAGTCACCATGCAGTAAAGAAGGTTGAACCTGTCGACCTGACCACTCTTGATACAGCGTTTCTTTCAGATTTAGGTACTTATCTTCTCGGCGAGGATTCCAATGATTTCCTAACTTGGCCAATTCCACCTGAACGTCTAAGCGGCACGTGGTATAAAAACTCACCCAATCCTCTGCCGCGGGATTCACCTGCGGCAATAAGCCAATAAAGTTGTCCTGTTCAAATCCAAACGTTGGGCTTGTTTGCCGATGGATCTCAGCTAAAGCAGTGGCGATCGACTCTTGATCACCTTCACCAACATCGATCCATTCTAGCAAAAGGTAGGCGCCATGTTCGTTATCTCCATATTGATAAACGGCGGGTACGCGAACATAGGGACGTAATTGTGCCAATCCTGCTGCTTCTGCTTGAAAAAACTGCTGGGATACTCCTGGATGATACTTCAAGAAATACTGTCTTTCTTCTGACCGCAACCGGAACGTCTGATTCACGTCACCCCCGCTGATCGGCGTTAATGTTCCGGATAACCCAAACTGGGCAAGCAATTCCTGATTCATGTTGGACACATCCTTTACTCGGTAAAGTGGGCGTGAAAATACTCTTTTTCGTCTTTTGTGATTGCCAGTCCTTCTTTTAAATACTGATCCACCGTGCCAAATTCTTTTTTGATCGCTGCTAAACTTTCATCAAGAAAACTTTCTTTTGCACTCATCAATGTGGTGATGGCTTCAAGAACTTCAGGCGGCATTTGCTGCGCCATAGGGGCAAATTTCTCTTTTAAAAAAGGCCCCAGATAGCGATTCGTTGCCAGATAGTCTTGTTTGATAGTTGATTGATCCACCTCTAATAAAGATAAGAGCAGAAATGCCCCGAAGCCTGTTCGATCTTTCCCTGCTGTACAATGAAATAGGGTTGCTCCTGCTTCCGCATTTTCTAATACCAAGTCAAAAAAATGACGGTATTGCTTTCGAGCATGCGGACTTTCGACAAAGTGGCGATATACCTTCTTCATCTGATCTTCTGCATCATCCCCATCTGCCAGCTTTTGCTTCAATGTCTCTGGTGATAAGGAAACCATCGTTTCATCTTCGCTAAAAATCGGCAAAAAGAACTGCTGGGCATAACGGATTGGCTGATCTGGCTGTGCTTTGGCTTCTTCATAGGAACGAAAATCAATGATTTGATTGATGCCATAGTTGCTCAATGTTGCTTGATCTGTCTCAGACAGCTCATTGATCGCGGCACTACGAATCAGTTTTTTCCGCTTAATGGTCTTCCCTGATGTCGTTTTATAACGCCTAATTCTCTGACATTTGCTGCATTTTCTAACTGAATCAGTTGTGTCATCTTGATCCCTCCCGCGCCTGTATACAAAAAGTATAGCAGAAACCCATAAAAAAAGCGGTGAATATTTCTTTATTATTCTCTCATCTACTAAAGATAGCGGTCAGAGTAAGCCATAATGACACATAATAACAATAGTGACTCTGATTTTTGGTCACAAAAAAAGAAAGACCACACGCAGTCTTTCTTAATAAACACTCTTTTGTTATCACTTGATTTTAGTAGCGGCTTCTACTTGAATCAATCGGCATCAATCACAGCAGTTTGACTTTCAAGTGTTGCACGATCTAGTTCATGGATACGACTGCTAGTCACCACACCGGCAACCATGCTGTCACTGACATTAACCAGTGTTCGAGCCATATCGATCAGTGGTTCAACAGAAATGACTAGACCAACGATTGCGATCGGCAAGTTCATTGATCCTAAAACGATCAATGAAGCAAAGGTTGCCCCACCACCGACACCAGCAACACCAAAAGAACTGATGGTTACGACCGCCACCAAAAGCAGGATAAACTGCCAATCAAAGACATTGATTCCTACCGTAGGCGCTACGATCGTGGCTAACATCGCCGGATACACACCAGCACAGCCATTTTGTCCAATTGACAAGCCAAAGCTACCAGCAAAATTGGCGGTTGCTTCGTCGACACCTAGCGCTTTTGTTTGCGTTTCGATATTCAATGGCAACGCACCGGCACTTGAGCGTGAAGTAAATGCAAAACTTAACACTGGAAAAGCTTTCTTGAAATAAGTAATTGGATTGACTTTTACACTCGCTAACAACAAGGAATGAACGAGCAAGACAATGATCAATGCTGCATAAGAAGCTAAAATAAATTTCCCAAGATTTAGGATCGCTTCGAAATCACTTGATGCTAGAACATTTGTCATCAACGCCAATACACCATAAGGAGTCAACCGCAACACAAGTGTGACGATTCGCATCACGATCTTGTACAAGCTATCCATTAGATCAGCAAACGTTTGCGCCTCTTTCGGGGCTTTTTTCTTCACCCCTAAGTAGGCAATCCCTACAAAAGCAGAAAAAATTACCACTCCAATCGTACTCGTTGAACGTGTCCCAGCTAGATCGGCAAAAACATTATTCGGAATAAAGGATACGATCTGTTGAGGAATTGACAAGTCTTGGACTTGGGTAGAACGTTCTGCCAACTCAGCGATCCGTGCGGTCTCCGCTGCACCTTCAGTAAAACTCGCACCGTCTAAACCAAACAACATAACCATCACGATTCCGATCAGTGCAGCGATTGCTGTCGTGCCCAACAAAGTAGCCAACACAGTAAAGCTGATTTTTTTGATTTTTTCGCTTTCTTTCATCTTGGTAAATGCCCCGACGATCGAAACAAAAACCAATGGCATGATCAACATTTGCAGCAGTGCTACATAGCCGTTCCCCACCATTGTGATCCACTCTAGTGATTGGGTGATCACTTCCGAGCCAGTTCCAAAGATCGCCTGTAAGATACCACCAAAAAGTATCCCGACAAACAACGCTGTAAACACTCGTGTAGAGAATTTCAGATGACGCTTTTGCATCAGGTAGAACCCATAAATAAGGGCAGCAAAAATAAGTACAACAATAACTATAAACAGATTTGTCATTAGTCTCCTCCTTTAACATTAAGTAAAATGACAAAGTCTGTCAGTGGAAGTAAAGGTTCCCAGTGACCATTCTTCAACAGTTCACTCTAATGAGACGTGTGGCATCATTAGTGACTGTTTTATTTTATAGAAAGAATGGCGATCTTACAATTAATAAGTTTCACATTTTTCTGCTAAAGATCATAAAAATGGACAAAAAAAGCTGTGACAGCGCAGCTAATAAACGGTCCATCAAACAAATTGGTCTACCTGATAGAAAATGAACCGTTTCTATCTCAGTCCTCGTAAAATTTGTTCGATCGTCTCTTAACATACGCCCACAGCTTTTCATTTCTTCATTATGCTAAAGCTCCCATAGGGTCCCAAGGAGCTAAGACTTGCGGCTCTGCTTCAAAAGCAGCGAGTTGTTCGGCCGTCAAAAATTCCTTGCGAACAACGATTTGATAGGTGTACTCATCCATCCATTCATCACTCATTACAAAAAATCCATTGGTACCGACTTTTTCTCCCCAGCTGTTTTCGACTTTCCATTTTGTTGATTTGCCATCAACGATGTCCACACCAGTCAAGACCATCGCATGGGTCATCAGACTTTCACCATAATCTAAACGTTGAGCTTTCGTCATCGTGAAATCGATATCGAATAAGTCGTTCATATCATACGCATCCAATGCCATGATTCCAGAATCACGGGTAGAAGATTGCCCAACATCACAGCCAAACCAGACAGATTCTCCTTGTTCTAATTGGGCAATCGCCAATTTTTTGAATGTTTCCATATCCACATTCAAATATTTCACTTCTTTACCTCCAACAACGTTCCCCAACATTTCCACTGTATAGGACTTGTTATAAGGTTTGTCAGCAGTAGGGGCGTTGATGATGCTTACATAATCATCCAGATCTACCCCTACATATTTGTCATAAAATGTTTGCGGCGTCAGTCCGCGATCAATATGATAATTTTTCTCTTCATCACGGTATTCAAAGTCAAACGTTTCTGGTGGAGTCCCCAAAGAAGTCGCTAAGAAATTGTAGATTTCTTGTAGCATCCCTTCTTTTGCTTCTTGAATAGCTGCTTCGGATTGTCCATCCGCCACTAATTGGCGCAATGTCCCAGCATCTTTGCGCAATTTTTTGTTCAAGTAGTTGTTCAAGTCACGGGAATTCGATGAATTACTGCTTTCTGGCATCACTGCTTTTGGCACGACACCATATTTTTGAAAGATCGACACGATCATATCCCATTGTCCGCCATCTTGTTGGGGTGTTTGCAGCAAGAAAGCAACCTTGCGGCTAGATAAAGGCTCTTGTGCTGTTGCCAAGACATTTTCATAAAAATAGTTGGCTTTTTCATATTTATCCCAGAAAAAAGTATGGTTCTGTGACAATTCAAAGTCCTTCAAATTAAAGGCATTCAACATTTTGTGACGGAATGTGTTCAATGCTGCAAACATCCAGCAGCGACCTGATTGTTTTTGGTTTGACACTTTGCCAGTCGTCACATCAACTGAAAAGACTGGTACATTGTTGACATGGCCTTGAATCGTTTCTGCTGAAGCAGTGATCCCGTTTTTGACCACGCCTCTTTGCAGTGCATTTTGCTTGTTATTTTGCTGATACGCTTCAGCAAATTTTTCAGTAGTATTTTTGGAAATTTCTGACATATTTCTCCATCCTTTCACTTTATTCTCTTCATTTTACTCTTGTCCAAATCAAATAACAACCGCCTGAGCAAAAGTCTGGCAGATCCAAACTTGCGAAGGCGGTGTTTCCATTTAGATTCAGTTCGCAATCATGAAGATACCCAAGCCCAATAGGACAGAAGAAATCCCTTCTTCAAAACGGGCGTAGAACTGCCGAACAGGTCTGCTGGCTAATAGGATCGTCAGTAAAACACTGACGACGATCAACGCCATAAATCCGAGCAGTGACAAGTTTAGTTCAGTGATTGCCAGTGCTCTCAATCCTTTAATAAAGATCCCTTGCAGCAAATAGACTAACAGTGTGTTCTTGCCCCATTTGGTAAAAAACAGCTGTTGCCGTGGGACGAGTCGCAGAAAACCAATGATCCCCAGCAGTCCAATCACAAAGAACACCCCTCGTAATGGTCCTCCGAACAATGGATAGCTCAGATAGTCTTCATAAGGTTTCGAGCCAAAGACCATGTACTTATTCATCCCATGGAAAAGCGCAATAAACAAGTAGATAATCGGCAAGAAAACCAGACTGATTTTTTTTATTCGTGTTCCTTGTAAAAACTGCATCTCATTTTTAGGAAAATAAAAACCGATGATAAAAAATGGTAGAAAGACAAATGTCCGCTGCAGTGTCAGAACTTGATTAATAAAAGGGAGGTAACCAGCAAAAATGCTCAGCAGCACACTAAGCAAGATGGCTTTTCTGGCAGTCATTTTCTGAAAAAAGACGAGAGAAAGCTGCCAAAAGAACATGCTGAGTAAGAACCACAATGCCCATTGAGGGTTGAGCAGCTGAATATTCAACGACGCGTCAAGTCCAATCACCCAGTAATAAACTGTATAAAAAAGTTGAAAAAACACATAAGGAAGTAGAAACTTTTTGACCAGATCTCGAACTTTTGAACCTTTTGTGAGCGGTTTGGCAAAATAACCTGCTAAAAAAACAAAGGCTGGCATATGAAAGGTAAAAATAAAATAGTACAGATCATGATAAAACTTGTGATCACCAATGAATGGTTGCAATAAGTGGCTGAAAACCACTAAAATCATTAATAAAAATTTTGCATTATCGAAGTAAGCCGTCCTCGGGGAGTGGCTCATAATGTCTCCTCCTTTATTTTTTCTAACTAAAAGCATACCGTAATATTCAGTCACTGCGATAACAAAGTGATTGCAAAACAGCAACGAAAAATTTCAGTTTATTACTCCTAATGCTGCGAAGTGAGTTCCTTATAGAGAGGATGATTATTGATTGCATGTTCCATCTATTTGTATTAATATAGATAATACAAAGGAGAGAGCGCCAGTGCAATTCGAAATCAAACCTCAAAGCAATACACCCATCTATCAACAATTACGCGATCAAATCATTCTTGGGATCGCAACAGGCGAATTAGCTGTCGGCGAACTACTTCCCTCTGTCCGTCAACTTGCAGAAGAGATTGGCATCAACACGATGACTATTTCTAAAGCCTATAATTCACTGAAAGAAGACGGGCTGCTGATTACCGATCGGCGCAAAGGAACTGCTGTCGCAGCGCCTCGCAGCTTTACCTTCTCCGAAGAAGAATATTATCAACAACAGCTGCAGCTGCAAGTAGCCTCTGCATTGATTCACGGAAAAAGCGAAGCAGCGATCATTGCCGATATTCAGCAATGTTTAGAACAGTTTTCTGAAAGGACCGAATTGAAATGAATTACATTTTCTTTGGCATAAATCTGATCGTCATTTTTTCTATCGCTTTTACAATGAATCTGCTCAGTAAGCCCCACAAAAACGTATTATTGGAAAATACATTATCTCCTGATCACTTGCAGCATCCGGACGTTTTGGCGTTAGTTGCTAAATACCGCCGCCGTATTATGCAGTTTGTCGGTATCTTAAGTGTAGCAAGTCTGATTTTTTTGTTCAATTTATATGGCTCTATCCTCATGACCTTTTTCTGGCTGCTCTTGTTTTTGCTTCTGGGGGCAAGCTACGTCTTACAAATTCATTATATTGGAAAAATGCACGAACTAATTGAGCATAAGAACTGGGGACTCCCTATCGATCCTGTTTTAGTAGACACCAAATTGATCCAGCAAAAAAATAGAAAACTGTTGCCATTAGTCAGTTTTCTTCCATCATTGTTATTAGTCATTGCTGGTGTAATTTATTTCCCTACCGCGGAGAACGGACCCGGTTGGCTATTCAGCCTCATCAACTGCTTGATCTTTTTGCTTTTCCTCTATTTATGGCAAGTGATTCGCCGCTTACCAGTACGTCCATTGACGAAGGATTTTCAAATCAATCAACAGTTCAATGATTTAACGAAATTCTATTGGTCCCTTCTGGTCGTCTTAATGAGCACGGGCACACTGCTATTGTTTTTTGTTCCACTGCTCTCGACCCAGTTGACGGGGGTAGTTGGAGAGTTATCCGCTGTTCTTTTCGTCTTGTTACTGGTCTTCTTGATGGTCGTTCCTTTTGGGCTATTGCTGCGATTACGAAAAAAACAAGATCAATTGTTGGCTTCTACGGAACAACGGTATTATGATGAAGACCGTTATTGGCGTTATGGCGTGTACATTAATCCAACAGATCCTCGATTATTTGTCCCTGACCGCGTGGGGTTGAATATCGGTATCAACTTAGGCAAAAAGACCGGAAAAGGTTTAGCAATCGGCACCGGCATTCTGATGATCGCGATCATGGTTGTCACTATCGTTCCTTTGTATCAATTAGATTTTAATCCTGATGCAATAAGTGGAGAGATGACAGATCAATCCGTACAGTTTGATGCCCCATTAGCTAGCCGACAAACGATTCCGTTGGATGAAATCAGAACAGTCACGCTTGTTGATACACTTCCAGAGCCAACGGTTCGCACAATGGGGATGGCGACAGATCATTACCTGACAGGCAACTTTAACGTTGCTGGTCAATCTGCGAAACTATTCATGGACAAACGATCGCAACCCATTCTTCGGCTCTCGACAGCCGATATCACGATCTACTATACGAACAAAGACGCCTCTGAGACCGTCAAACTGTATGAGACTCTGGAGCAAAAGCTTCAGTAGGCAATAAGAAGATATTTAGCAAGCAAGACAAACAAGCGAAGCGACACCTGCAATTAGTAAAAATTGCCCGAGTCGCTTCGCTTGATTTTTCATGCTTCTTAGCTATCAGGACTGTGCCATAAGTCATCATCCAACAAGTTAAACCGAATAATAGTCTGTTGCT